>CAZRHW010000007.1:9670-15347 GCA_964599785.1 uncultured Bacteroides sp.
CCCGGAATGATCACACAATCATGCAGGATAAGAAGTTCCTTTATATAATCTCCAATATTCATAATCGCTAAACAAATGTAGTAAATTTTTCCTGTCTTGTCTACTTGCCATTTTTCTTAAAATTATTCATTATTAAATAAGTGTAACCATTAACTTCATATTCAGACTTTTTAAACATCAACAGTAACTTATGGGGGCTGTCTTAAAAATTGATTATCATCTTATTGTAATTCTTTGTGTGCCTTTGTGCAGTACTTTGTGATCCTTTGTGGTTTAAAAAATAATATTAACCACAAAGTCACACAAAGGATTTCATTAAGGACACAAAGGACTTTTAAGACAACCACAATCAAAAGTGGGGTGAGTCCGCACCTCAATTTAATTTTACCTGATTAACATGATATAATGCATCTCCTAAACGTTGGTATATATCCTCATTTAAACGATAATCGCCTAATTTAAACTTCATTTACCATACAATTACTATTTTTGTATCTCTTTATAATTTTTAAAGATGAAAAAGATAAGTGTCGTCGATCTGACAGGACAGTATAATAAGATAAAGAAGGAAATTGATTCAGCTGTACAGGGTGTTTTAGACGCTGCAACATTTATACATGGTCCTGAAGTAAAAGCTTTTGAGCAAGAGCTCATGAAATACCTGGAGACCGGTCATGTGATCGCCTGTGCCAATGGAACGGATGCATTACAGGTAGCCCTTATGTCGCTTGACCTGAAGCCAGGTGATGAGGTGATTACCACCCCCTTTTCATTCATCTCCACCATAGAGGTTATCAGGTTATTGAAGCTCACACCGGTTCTTGTCGATATCCGCCCGGATACTTATAACATTGATGAGGGTTTAATAGAGAATGCTATCACCGACCGTACAAAAGCTATTATACCCGTGCACCTCTACGGGCAGTGCTGCAGAATGGAAACAATAAGTGATATTGCCAAAAGATATGACCTGTTTATCATTGAGGATGCTGCCCAGGCAATGGGAACAGAATATATCTTCAGTAATGGTTTAAGAAAAAAGGCAGGAACCATCGGTCATATCGGTTGTACATCATTTTATCCTTCAAAAAACCTTGCATGCTATGGCGATGGAGGGGCATTATTCACTGATGATGAAATCCTTGCTTCAAAAATCAGGTCTATGGTTAATCATGGACAGACCAAAAAATATTTTTATGATCATGTTGGTGTTAATTCAAGGCTTGATACAATCCAGGCAGCCATCCTGAGCGTTAAGCTAAAATATCTCGATGAATTTAATAAAGCCCGGATCCATGCAGCCGCCTTTTATGATAATGCTTTTGAACCAATCCCCCAGATCCTGACACCCCAGCGGGTCGATTACTCAACTCATACTTTTCACCAGTATACAATCACATTATTTAGACCCTGCCGGAACGATCTCCAGAAATACCTGAACGAACAGGGTATTCCTTCTATGCTATATTATCCCTTACCTTTTCATCTGCAGAAAGCTTATACAGACCTGAATTACAAGAAAGGAGATTTCCCGGTTTCTGAGGAAATCTCTGATAGTGTACTCTCCCTGCCCATGCATACCGAGCTGGATGAAGAACAACTGGCGTACATTGCCCGACATGTTATACAATTTATAAGTAATTGCAAATCAAAATAATATGGGTAAAAAAGAATATTTTTCTCATGAAACTGCGGTTGTTGACGAAGGTTGTGAAATCGGAAAAGGCACCAAAATATGGCATTTTTCGCACATCATGACAGGTGCAAAAATTGGTGAAAACTGCAACCTTGGACAGAATGTACTGGTTTCATCCGATGTCATCCTTGGCAGAAATGTTAAAGTCCAGAATAATGTTTCTATCTATACAGGCGTTATCTGTGAAGATGATGTTTTTCTCGGGCCATCCATGGTATTTACTAATATCATGAATCCAAGGAGCGGCGTGATCAGACATGATCAATATATCAGGACGGTGGTAAGAAAAGGGGCGACCATCGGCGCTAATGCTACCATCCTTTGTGGTTCGGAAATTGGTGAATACGGATTCATCGGTGCAGGATCAGTCGTAACGAAGAATGTCAGACCCTATTCTCTCGTCGTCGGAAATCCTGCACGACATGTGGGCTGGATGAGTGAGTATGGACACCGGCTGTTTTTCGATGATCAGGGAATTGCCGTTTGTCCGGAAAGCAAAGAAAAATATAGGCTGTCCGATGGACAGGTAATAAAAATCGATTAGAAATATATTCCTACATTTGTTATATATGGAAACTGTTTCCGGATTAAATTTTGCAATTATTGGTGTGGCGGGTTATATTGCCCCCAGACATCTTAAAGCGATTAAGGAAACCAATAATATCCTCCTTGCCGCACTTGACAGGTGCGATAGTGTTGGCGTTATTGATTCTTATTTCCCATACTCGGATTTTTTTGTTGAATTTGAAAGATTTGACCGGCATATTGATAAGCTGAGACGAACCGAGAAAAAAATTGATATTGTAAGTATCTGTTCACCCAATTACCTGCATGATTCTCATATCCGTTTTGCATTGCGCAGCGGTGCACATACCATATGTGAAAAGCCACTCGTCCTGAATCCATGGAATATTGATGCACTTGCGGAATATGAAAAGGATACCGGGAAAAATGTATATAATGTCCTGCAGCTCAGACTTCATCCATCTATTCAGGCCTTACGTAAAAAAATCCTGAATGGTCCGAAAGATAAAATCTATGATGTCGAGCTGACTTATATGACAAGCCGTGGCAACTGGTATCATTTTTCATGGAAGGGTGATATAGAAAAATCGGGGGGGATTGCTACCAATATTGGTGTTCATTTTTTTGATATGTTAACCTGGATATTCGGGGATGTGAGAGAAAATATCACCCACATCTCGAGACCGGACAAAGCCTCAGGTTTTCTGCAACTTGCCAGGGCAAGGGTGAGATGGTTCCTGAGTATCGATTATCATGATCTGCCTGATCCGGTGAAAAAAGCAGGAAAACGAACATTTAGAAGTGTGCTTGTTGACAAGGAAGAGATTGAGTTCAGTGATGGGTTTTCTGATCTTCATACGGAAACTTACCGTGAAATTCTTGCCGGAAGGGGATTCGGACTTACAGAAGCAAAAAATTCAATCGAAACTGTTTACAATATACGTAACTCTCAACCTGTTGGTTTCACAGGAGATTACCATCCGATGTGTAAAAATATTAAACTATAATCCTGTCGTGCGACTGAAACAACTTGTTGATGAATTAAAGATTTTTTGTAGAACCTTGCCACGGCGAGGCTCTACAAATATTTAAATATCAATATCTTTTAATTATTCGCTCTACGCGTCAAATTATAAATCTTATATAAATGTACAGGGAACTGCTCGATAAAAAAGTTAAAATGGCAGTGATTGGCCTGGGTTATGTCGGACTACCAATTGCACTTGAATTTGCAAAAAAAATATCTGTTATTGGATTCGATCTTAAAGATGACAGGATCAAATTGATGAAAAAGGGTATTGATCCGAGCAATGAATTGCCACCGGAAGCATTTAAAGAATGTGATATTACATTCACCTCTGATTTGAATGATATCAGGGAAGCAAAATGTTATATTATTGCCGTGCCCACGCCGATTGATGAACATAAGCTGCCGGATCTGGAACCGCTTCTGAATGCTACAGAAATCGTTGGCAGGGTCCTCAAGACAGGTGATTTTGTGGTGTATGAATCTACGGTTTACCCTGGCTGTACTGAAGAAGATTGCGTGCCGTTGCTCGAAAAGAATTCAGGATTGACTTTTATCAAACATTTCAAGGTTGGGTTCTCACCTGAACGAATCAATCCGGGAGACAAAGAACATACCCTTACACGGATAACGAAAGTGACTTCCGGATGTGATGAAGTCTCATCAGAAGAGATCGCACTGATTTATGAAATGATCATTGAGCCCGGCGTATACAGGGCCAGCTCCATCAAGGTAGCCGAGGCAGCTAAGGTCATTGAAAATACCCAGCGGGATATCAATATTGCATTCATGAATGAATTATCAATGATCTTCCACAAAATGGAAATCAATACCTATGAAGTTCTTGAAGCTGCAGCCACAAAATGGAACTTCCTCAGGTTTTTCCCCGGATTGGTGGGAGGACATTGCATTGGTGTGGATCCCTATTATCTCTCCTATAAAGCAAAACAATATGGACACCATGCACAGATCATCAATTCAGGAAGAGCAATCAATGATGGTATGGGTTTTTATGTCGCTGATCAGGTGGTAAAAAAACTTATTTCACTTGCGCAGGATATCAGGCAATGTAAAGTATTGGTAA
Source organism: uncultured Bacteroides sp. (assembly GCA_964599785.1). Taxonomy (GTDB): domain Bacteria; phylum Bacteroidota; class Bacteroidia; order Bacteroidales; family SM23-62; genus LJUQ01. The sequence goes on from CAZRHW010000007.1 coordinate 14,003, forward strand.
TGGGAATAACCTTTAAGGAAAATGTCACCGATATTCGTAATTCAAAAACTGTCGATATGATTAATGAACTCATATCCTTTGGCCTGATCGTAGATATTGTTGATCCCAGGGCATCCGTTGAAGAAGTAAAAGCCGAATATGGACTGACAATTAAAAATCAACCTTCTCCACCCTATCATGCCGTCATCGTAACTGTTAACCATAAGGAATACCTTAAACTGGATGAAGATCATTTCGCATCTCTCGGATATAAAAACATGCTGTTGGTGGACCTCAAGGGTATTTATAAAACCAGGATAAAAAAATTAAACTACTGGAGTTTGTAAATGAAAGAAATGATACTGGTCACCGGAGGAACAGGATTCATCGGATCCCATACGACAGTAGAGCTGATAGAAGCCGGATACGAAGTTGTGATCATCGATAATCTGTCCAATTCGAATGAAGCAGTGCTTGACGGGATAGAGAAGATAACGGCAAAAAGGCCGCTATTTGAGAAATTTGATCTGTGTGATGGGAATTTACTGGATGATTTTTTCAGGCATTATCCTTCCGTCAAAGCGGTTATTCATTTCGCTGCCATGAAGGCTGTGCCTGAATCAATCGAAAAACCACTCATGTATTACGAAAATAATTTGATTTCCCTGATCAACCTTTTTAAATTGATTGTCAAATACGGGATTGGATATTTTGTTTTTTCTTCATCATGTACAGTCTATGGGGAAGCCGATGAACTTCCTGTCACCGAGAATACTCCCGGAAAAGATGCAAATTCACCGTACGGGAATACAAAACAGATCTCCGAAGAGATCATTCGTGACATCATCGCAGCAAATTATCCTGTCAAAGCAATTTCATTAAGATATTTCAATCCAATTGGTGCCCATCCTTCCGGGCTCATCGGAGAATTACCTATAGGTGTGCCGGGAAATCTTGTTCCCTTTATAACACAGACTGCTTTTGGCCTCCATAAGGAATTGAAAGTCTTTGGCAATGACTATAACACCCCGGATGGTTCCTGTATCAGGGATTATATCGATGTGGTAGATCTCTCAAAAGCGCATGTGAAAGCCATCGAAAGACTGCTGCTTGGAAAGGTGAAATCAGATTATGAAATTTTTAACCTTGGAACCGGTAAAGGCGTATCAGTATTTGAAATGATCAGATCTTTCGAACAGGCTACCAACGTTAAAGTGAAATTCAAAATTACCGGCCGTAGAGAAGGTGATGTGGAACAAATCTGGGCCGATACTTCCTATGCAAACAAAGAACTGGGGTGGAAATCGGAGACATCTCTTGAAGATACGCTTCTGTCAGCCTGGAAATGGGAAAAATATTACCGGGG
>CAZRHW010000007.1:15447-17441 GCA_964599785.1 uncultured Bacteroides sp.
TCACATGTGGTTAGATGGTTTGTAAAGCACTATCAGGAATACAGGATCATAAATCTGGATTGCCTGACTTACGCAGGGAACCTTGAAAACCTAAAAGATATTGAAAATTCAGGTAAGTATCTGTTTATCAAAGGAGATATTGTTGATGAAGGATTCATTCAAAAGATCTTTTGTCAATATCTTCCGGATGCTGTCATTCATCTAGCTGCCGAATCACATGTCGACCGGTCTATTATGGATCCTCTTGCTTTTTTGAATACAAATGTTGTTGGTACCGTTAACCTGTTAAATGCATGCAGATCGATATGGAAGGAACCTTTCAGCAATAATCTTTTCTTTCATGTATCTACCGATGAAGTGTATGGTTCACTGGGAAGTAAAGGTTATTTCACGGAACAGACAGCCTATGATCCCAGGAGTCCATACTCCGCATCTAAAGCCAGCTCAGACCACATGGTTAAAGCTTATTATCACACCTATAATATTCCGGTAATTATTTCAAATTGTTCAAATAATTACGGGCCATCCCAGTTTCCTGAAAAACTGATCCCCCTCGCCATAAATAATATCAAAAATGAAAAACCGGTTCCTGTTTACGCGAAGGGTGAGAATATCCGTGACTGGCTCTATGTCGAGGATCATGCCCGGGCAATCGATGTTCTGTTTCATAAGGGAAAAAGAGGTACAACCTATAATATTGGTGGTAACAATGAGTGGAGGAATATTGATCTGATCCGGCTCCTTTGTGACATCATGGATAAAAAACTGAACCGCCTGCCGGGAACTTCCGCAAAACTGATCACCTTCGTGAAGGACCGTGCCGGCCATGACCTGAGATATGCTATCGATGCATCAAAAATCAAAAATGAACTGGCATGGGAACCATCTGTCCATTTTCCTGAAGGATTGGAAGAGACCGTCAACTGGTATCTTAATAATGATGCATGGCTTAAAAACGTCATTTCAGGAGAGTATCAGAAGTATTATGAAAAACAGTATCTAAAAAGATAACATAGCATATATCCCCGTCGGTTGCAAGGTCATCCTGAACTTGTTTCAGGACCTTCTTAGGAAATACTTGCATCGCATCATAGAAGGTCCTGAAACAAGTTCAGGATGACCACACTACTAATTACGGTATAACCCCGATAAAAACCTCTATTTTTAATGTTCTCATTCAGAGAAACATAACTTCTTTTTAAACACTTTCCTGAAAAAAAATCAAAAATTATTATGTTTTTAAAATAAAATATAATACTTTTGTTATATATAAGTTTATATTATATAATGAAACTATGATATCAAGAGAATTACTCAAAGGATCGCTCAGGTCAATCGTACTAAAACTTTTGGCCGAGCACGGAAGAATGTATGGTTACGAGATAACTCAGAAAGTTGAGATTTTATCTCAGGGTAAGATAAAGCTTACATATGGAGCTCTTTACCCAATTCTGCACAAACTGGAAAAGGATGGGGATGTTGTTACTGATACGGAAAATATAAATAACCGGATCAGGATATATTATAAGTTAACCAGTAAAGGGATGAAAACAACAAAAGAAAAGGTGAAGGAACTGGAAGTGTTCCTCGAGACAATTGGTTCCCTGATCCAATCCAAACTTACTTTTAACAATGGCTGAACTGAGTTTACACCAGATTGAACGCATCAGAAAAGATCTTGTAAGGGAAAGCATTAATTTTTCCCATCTTTTATATGACCTGCTGGATCATATCTGTTGTGATGTTGAGTATGAGATGGACCGCGGGATCAATTTCGATGATGCTTATACCAACGTAAAAAGCTGGATGGGCAGAAACAGATGTAAAAAAATCCAGGAAGAAACTTTATTATTAACCGATAATACCTACCGCTTTATGAAAACAATTATGAAAATTTCCGGGGTTATTTCACCGGCCATGCTGGCACTGGCTGCCACTTTTAAAATTCAGCACTGGCCAGGTGGTGGCCTCCTTATGACACTGGGATTTTTCCT
>CAZRHW010000008.1:0-16549 GCA_964599785.1 uncultured Bacteroides sp.
ACGATAAGGACACCAGTGAATGATATGAAGATACCGGTGATATTCAGTGGTGTCAGCTTTTCATTGAAAAAAACTGATGCTCCGACAGGAACAAACAGCGGAATCATTGAGATGATTATTGCTGCAATGGTTGAGCTGATCATCGTTAATCCCAGGCTTTCACAAACGAAATAGAGAAAAGGATTGAAAACAGACAGCAGTAAAATCCACTTATAATCTTTTCTTTCAATTTTTTGTAATATACCTGCAGACCATCCTGCTATCAGAAGGATGACGGAAGATATGACCAGCCTCAGAAAAACAATTGTGAAAGGCGGATATACTTCGTTTACGATCTTAAACCAAACGAATGTCAGGCTCCAGCATATCATGGCAAAAACAATGCTTGAATAGACACGCGTAGCTCCTGAAATTTTCATCCTGCTATGTTTTCATGGTGTTAGACAGGCATAAAGGTGTAAATTTCCCCGGAATTCTTTAAACCTTTTTGAATATAAATCATCTTATCTGCACCCGGACAATCACCAGTTCCCTGCTTTTTGAAACAGCATGTCGCTGGATCACCGCCGGAACAATTGAAATCCAGCCGGAGGATCTCCCGCTGATCACACTCAATTATGGTATCGGCGAATGTGACGATACTGCTACGATTACGGTGAATGGTGAATCGAAAAAGATAAGCCTGAGGGGAAGGTAAAAAGGCCCGGTTGTATCAAAATTTTCTAATCCTAAGATCACTTATAAACGCTTTAATTGTAACTTCAAGCTGCTTGCTTTCAGAGAGTGCCTTCACGAAAGCACTTCCAACAATGGCTCCATAGGAATACCTGCAGGCTTTCATAAAAGTTTCATGAGATGATATTCCAAATCCGGCTAATCCCGGAAGTCTGAGGTTCATATCATGAATCCTCTTGAAATAACCTGTCTGTATCTTCCCGATTTTACTTTTTCCCCCGGTAGTGGAAGATGATGATACCAGGTAAATAAATCCATTACCTTCTTCGTCAATAGTCCTGACCCTTTCATCACTGGTTTCCGGTGTGATCAGAAATATATTATACAGGACATATTTCATGAATGAGTTTTTAAATTCCCTCATATAAACCTCCGGCGGAAGATCCGGCAGTATGATTCCGTCTATACCTGCATCCGCTGCCCTGCTGCAGAATCTCTCCACTCCAAAGCGTAACACGGGATTCAGATATCCCATTAAGATCAAAGGGATGTGAATTTCCTTCCTGATATCTTCCAGTTGCCTGAAAAGGAATTCGAGTGTCATTCCATTCCTGAGAGCTTGCTGGTTGCTCATCTGCAATACTTCACCATCAGCCAGCGGATCGGAAAAAGGGATCCCGATTTCGACAAGGTCAACACCATTCTTTTGCAATGCCCTGAGTATCCTGATTGTATCTTCAAGACAGGGATATCCGGCTGTAAAATAAATGGAAAGTATATTTCTCCTTTTGTGTTTAAATAATAAATCTATTCTATTCATTCTCAATTTCTTTTGTATAGGCTTCCATATCTTTGTCTCCCCTTCCCGAAAGGTTAATCACGATTATATCTTTCCTCCTGAAAGTTATTTTTTCAAGTATAGCAAGTGCATGTGCCGCTTCCAGGGCAGGAATTATACCTTCTGTTCCGGCCAGAAGGAATGCCGCTGCCAGGGCTTCTTCATCTGTAACATTCTTATACTGAACCCTGCCCGTCTGATGCAGGAATGCATGTACAGGACCCACACCCGGATAGTCGAGACCTGCCGAGATAGAATATGGCTCAAGTATCTGGCCGTCGTCATCCTGCATTAAAAAAGTACGGCTTCCATGTATGATTCCGGGACTTCCAAGACTGAGCGTTGCGGCTGAATATCCGGTGTCCAGCCCTTTACCTGAGGCTTCAACACCTATCAGTTTTATATCCCCATTACCGAGATAATGATAGAATATCCCTATTGCATTACTTCCACCCCCTACACATGCGATAATATAATCCGGATCTTCTCTGCCCTCATGATCCCTGAGCTGCCATTTTACTTCTTCACTGATCACACTCTGAAGCTTTGCAACCAGATCAGGGTAGGGATGAGGACCAACCACAGAACCAATAACATAATGAGTTTCATGGGGATGGTTAATCCAATCCCGGATAGCTTCATTCGTAGCATCCTTTAAGGTTCTGTTTCCGCTGTCGACAGGTACGACTTCCGCTCCCAGCATTTTCATCTTCAGCACATTAGGCCGTTGCCTTTCCAAATCCAACCGCCCCATATAAACAATACATTGAAGACCTGATAATGCACACATTGTAGCAGTAGCCACACCATGCTGTCCTGCACCGGTTTCTGCAATGATCCTTGTTTTACCCAGTCTTTTCGCCAGGAGGACCTGACCAATTGTATTGTTTATCTTGTGAGATCCTGTATGGTTCAGATCTTCCCTTTTCAGATAAATCCTGGCTTTAAAATACTCTGAAAGCCTGGCTGCATAATACAGGGGAGTGGGCCGTCCGGCATAGTCTTCCAGTAATTTTTTATATTCCATCCTGAATGATCTTTCAGCCAGTATATCAGCATATTCCCTTCTCAATTCCTCTACATTTCTGTATAGCATTTCCGGGATATATGTTCCGCCAAATTCCCCATAATAGCCATTTTCATCAATTTCAAAAATCATGTTAGTTGTCTTATCGAATGAATAAAAGTTTTTATGTTTGAGATGTTTTTTATACCGGGAGACACCTCGAAACGGCTGTTTATGTCGATTGCATATAAATCGGGAATATCCAGCTCTTTTATGATCCCTGCATCACCCGGGCCAATGCCTCCACTCAGAAAAAACGGAATCCCCATTCTGTATGAACCAAGGATCTCCCAGTTGAATTTTGTACCTGTCCCTCCAAATTTTTCACCCCCGGTATCGAAAAGAAAATAATCACATAAATCCTCAAATATTTTAAGATTGTCCGGGTCTGTTGCTTTGCTTATTCTTATAACTTTAATCACGCGGAGTCCTTCTTTTTTTATCAGGTAACAATATTCAGGCGTTTCATTACCATGAAGTTGTATCATATTCAAATGAAACCTTTCTGCCTTGTATAAAACTGAATCAACCGGTTCGTCAACAAACACACCAATTTTTCCGATCTCTTCCGCATTCATATGAATAAAAGGATCCACAGTCCCACTATAATATCTTGGAGAACCGGAATAAAAAATAAATCCCATGTAATCAGGTTTAAGTTCGGCAACCAGCCTGATGTTGTCAGGATCCCTCATCCCGCATATTTTGATTTTAAGGCTCATTTATGCTCAAGTGTTTCGGACTCACCCCCCTTTTGATTGGGGGTGTTTAAAAAGTCTTTTAAGGCTTCTCGCTGATATGCGCAGATTATACCCTTCCTTCCTCTATCTAATAACCCTCCTGAACTTCTTTAATCAACTTTTTACACGCATCATGTGGTTTATCATGTTTCATAAAAAACTCCCCTATAAGAAAGCCATGATACCCGGCATCTGTAAGTTTTCTGATTATTGCCGGTGAACTGATCCCACTCTCAGAGATCCTGATGAATTGCCCGGGTATGATGCCTGCAAGCTTAAAGGATGTATTCACGTCTATTGTTAAATTCATGAGATTCCTGTTGTTTACACCGACAACAGTGACCTGATCACATAACTTACTGAGTTGTACCGGATGGTGAACCTCAAGGATTACTTCGAGCGATAATGACCTGGCCAGTGCAGAAAATAAATAAACCTGATCTTTTGTCAGTATTTCAGCAATCAGCAATATTGCATCTGCACCTGCTGCTTTTGCCTCGATAATCTGATATTCATCCAGCATGAAATCCTTTCTGAGAATGGCGAGATCAGTTTGATTTCTGGCTTCCTGAAGATCCTTAAGATTCCCGCCAAAGAATGCCTGATCAGTCAGAACAGACAGGGCCGCTGCACCACTCTCAATATAGCCTTTAACAACTTGTGCTATATTCGTTTTATCATATAAACTCCCTGCAGAAGGAGATTTTCTCTTAAATTCAGCTATAATACCGGGTGGATTTTTCATCAGGCTGTCAGATAGTGAGTTCGTATTTCTGTGAAAATTCTTTGTCCGTTCCAGCACTTCTATGGGATAAAGTTTCTTCATCCGTTTAATCTCTTTTTTTTTATGTGCTATTATTTCATCCAGGTAATTCATTTATTCATTTCTATTAGTTTTTTCAATGACTGGAATGCCCTGCCACTTTCCAGCGAATCTTTTGCCAGTTCAACGCAGTCCGTAATATTTTTTTCAGGATAATATGCTTTCAATCCCATCCCGGCATTTGCGATTACAACATCATGCTGTGCAGGCGTACCCCTGTTTTCGAGGACATTTATAAAAATATCCGCTGCTTCAGGTACTGTTTTTCCCCCGGCTAATTCTTCTGCCATACACATTTTCAATCCGAGGTCGGAAGGGGAAAAAATTTGTTCAAGATCCCGGGTGATAATCTTACATCCACCGGTCAGGGAAACTTCATCATACCCGTCCAGGCTATGAATGATCACAAAATCCTTTTCCATCTGCTGAAACAAATAGCTATAAAGCCGGGCCAGTTCGAGATTATATACTCCTACCATTTGTTTCGCCGGAAATCCTGGATTTACCAGAGGACCAAGCATATTGAAAAAAGTTTTCACACCAAGTTCTTTCCTTACCGGGGCAACATTTTTCATGGCCGGATTAAACAAAGGTGCATGGAGAAAACACACACCGGTATGTTCAATTTCCTTCCTTAATTTTTCTTCATTATTTGAGAATTTATATCCAATGTGTTCCATAATATTAGAAGATCCGCAGGTTGATGAAACAGCATAATTGCCATGTTTAGCCACCCTGGCACCTGCTCCGGCTACAATGAAGGTTGTGATGGTCGAAATGTTGAAAGTATCTTTAGCATCTCCCCCGGTACCACATACATCAATCGTATCATAATCTGAAAGGTTTACGGGGATGCACAGATCCAGCAAGGCATCCCTGAATCCGGACAGTTCCTGAAGCGTAATACTTCGCATCAGGTAAACACTTATAAACGATGCAATCTGTGAATGATTACAAAGCCCTTTGGCAATGTTTGTAAGTACTTGTTTTGCTTCCTCCTTGCTTAGAACCTTATGCTCATAGAGATAATTTAATATGTTTTTCATATAATAATTGAATAATATTTACTCATCAGGATCAATGATTCAACCAGTTTGAAATAATCTGTTCTCCCATGGTCGTCAATACCGATTCGGGGTGAAACTGAATACCTTTCAGGTCAAAATGTTTATGTGATATGGCCATAATCTCCCCATCTTCAGCTTCTGCCGTGATCTCAAAACAATCCGGAAGATCCTCTGATGAAACAATCCATGAATGATACCTTCCGCCCTCCAGAAATTCAGGCAGTTTCAGAAATAACCGGTCATCTGATTTCAGGATCCGGATCCGTGTAGAAACACCATGGAATACTTTGTGGATATTTAACAGTTTACCCCCAAATACCTCAGCTATGGCCTGGTGGCCCAGACATACGCCAAGCATACTTTTCTCGGGGGCCCATCTCCTGATAATGGATTTAAGCAATCCCGCTTCATCAGGAATCCCGGGGCCGGGTGACAATACAATCTTGTCAAAGATCCTGAGTTCCTCATTATTCACCCGGTCATTTCGGAATACAACAACCGGCTGACTGGAAATATGCTTCAGTGCATGCACCAGATTATACGTGAAAGAATCGTAATTATCGATAACTGCTATTTTCATTATGTTAAATCTTTTTTGCCTGTACGATTGCACTTTTCAGTGCCATCAGTTTATTGTTCACTTCCTGCAACTCTTTTTCTTGTTTTGAATCGGCAACAATGCCTGCTCCGGCCTGATAAAAAAGTTTATTGTTTTTGCTTAAAAAGGACCGGATCATGATGGCATGATTGAAATCTCCATTGAATCCAATATACCCGATCCCCCCTCCATAAAAGCCCCTGTTTTGATTTTCATACCTGTCGATGAGCTGCATTGCCTTATATTTCGGGGCACCCGACAATGTGCCGGCCGGAAAGGAATCGGCCATGATCCTTATGGCGTTATAGTTTTCAGGAAGTCTCCCCGACACTTTTGATACCATATGAATGACATGAGAGAAAAACTGCATCTCCCGGAAGGTTTCGACCGTTACATGATCTGCATTACGGCTTAAATCATTCCTGGCAAGATCAACCAGCATGACATGTTCCGAATTTTCTTTTTTATCCTGTGCCAGTTCAAAAGCCAATTCTTTATCTTCTTCATCCTTCCCCGTTCTTTTAATTGTCCCGGCAATAGGATGAATATATGCTTTCCCTGAAATAATCTGAAGAAGGGCCTCAGGGGAAGATCCGAATATCTTGTAATTCCCGTAGTCGAAATAAAACAAATAGGGAGAAGGATTGATTGATCTAAGGCAACGGTAGACATTGAAATCATCTCCTGAGAATTTTTGCCTGAACTGACGGGACAATACGATCTGGAAGACGTCACCCCGGTGGCAATGTCTGATACCTTCGCCAACCAGGTTCATGTAAGCTTCATCTGACAAATTAGATTCTTCATTTCCCCTGGTGTCAAAAGGATAAGTAGCAACGTTCCTGTTGTTTATTAATGATTCCACATAATCAAGATCGCCCGTTGAGTGACCCGCCTGGTTTTCCACCAGGTACAGGACATTCTGGAAATGGTTGATCGCGATGATATACCGGTACATACAATATACCATTTCCGGCACATGATAATCAGGATCCTGGTTATGTCCCAGGCTGATATCTTCAAAATACCTGACTGCGTCATAGGTTGTATAACCGAAAAATCCATTTGTTTTTATTTCACTGCTTCCATCAGCATTTCTGAACCGGTTGATAAAGCCGTTTAATTCATCCGGAACAGAAATATCAGGTGTTATGCTTTTTACCTCTGTTTTCCCATTCACATCACAGGTTTTGATTTTTTCATTTTCTATCATAAAGTAAGCAACCGGTTCCATGCAGATAAAAGAGTAACTATCCTCCCTGCTATGATAATCCGAACTTTCCAATAAAAGTGAATGAGGGAAAATATCCCTTATCCGGAGATAAATGCTGACAGGTGTAATGGTATCAGCAAGAATTTTTTTAATCCTGGTCTTAATGTTTATCTGTTTCATATTACCGATTTTCAAAAAAAAAGGCTTGCCGTGGTTGGCAAGCCTATTACTTTACAGATATAAGCAGGTATAGTGCAACTCACGTCCCGTCGGGGAAGTTATTGGACCACCACCAGCTCATATTGATTATTAAATATCTCATGTCTTTATTTCTTTCACAAAGAAAAATGATTTTTATTACTTATCCAAAAAAATCATGCAACTTTCAGACGGTTCATATCCGCTTTTTCTATCTTTTGCTTGGCATATCTCAATGTGATCTTTGCCTCGTTAACTTTTTGTGAAGGCATATCAAACATCGCATCGATCATGATCGCTTCACAAATCGACCTTAACCCTCTTGCACCAAGCTTAAACTCAATGGATTTGTCAACGATATATTGTAAAACACTTTCATCAAAGGATAATTGGATTTTGTCAATCTCGAACAATCTCTGATACTGTTTGATGATGGCATTTTTAGGCTCGGTAAGTATCCTTCTCAGGGTCTGACGATCGAGTGGATCCAGATATGTTAAAATGGGCAGTCTGCCAATAATCTCCGGGATGAGACCATAGGCTTTCAGATCCTGTGGCGCAATATATTGAAGCAGGTTATCCCTGTCAACCTTTTCGGTATCCCGGTTTGCTATATAACCAACAACTTTCGTATTCAGCCGCTGGCCAATTTTTCTCTCGATCCCGTCAAATGCACCACCACAAATAAAAAGTATATTTTTTGTATTAACAGGGATCATTTTCTGGTCAGGATGTTTTCTTCCTCCCTGGGGAGGTACATTCACGACTGATCCTTCTAACAATTTCAGAAGACCCTGTTGTACACCCTCCCCTGAAACATCGCGGGTGATAGAGGGATTATCCCCTTTCCTGGCAATTTTGTCGAGCTCATCAATAAAAACAATTCCTTTCTCTGCAGCTTCAACATTATAATCAGCCACCTGTAGTAAACGGGTCAGAATACTTTCGATATCTTCACCCACATATCCTGCCTCTGTTAACACAGTTGCATCCACGATCGTAAAAGGAACGTGAAGCATCCTGGCAATCGTCCTGGCCAGGAGCGTTTTGCCTGTTCCCGTTTCACCAACCAGTATGATATTTGATTTTTCAATCTCCACATCATCCTTGCCTGTTCTTTCTGAATCCATCAACCTTTTGTAATGGTTATAAACAGCGACGGATATATATTTCTTAGCAGTTTCCTGTCCGATTACATACTGATCAAGAAACTTTTTAATCTCACCCGGTTTGAGAAGCGTGATCTGGTTGAGATCAAATTCACTTTTCTTTTTTATCTCTTCCTGCAGGATACTATATGCCTGTTCAATACAGCTATCGCAAATATGTCCTGAGATACCTGCAATCAAAAGGTTCGTATCCCTCTTTTCCCTGCCACAAAAAGAGCACCTGTCCATTTGTTTCTTTTTATTTTTTTGATTCCTGTTTTTCCATCACTTCATCAATCATCCCGTATTCCAGCGCTTCATGAGCAGTCATCCAATGATCCCGGTCGGCATCCTTTTCAATTTCTTCATAGGATTTACCCGAATGATCTGCCAGGATCATGTACAATTCTTTTTTTAGTCTGAGGATTTCCCTTGTTGTGATTTCAATATCCGATGCCTGTCCCTGAACTCCTCCCATAGGCTGGTGAATCATAATCCTGGAATGCTGCAATGCGGAACGTTTACCCTTTGAACCGGCAGAAAGTAATACAGCCCCCATCGATGCAGCCATCCCTGTACAGATTGTTGAAACATCAGATGAGATATACTGCATGGTATCATAGATCCCCAGACCCGCATGTACTGCCCCTCCCGGCGTATTAAAATACATATGAATATCTTTTGACGGATCGTTCGAATCAAGAAAAAGTAACTGCGCCTGGATTATGTTGGCCACATAATCATCAACCGGTAATCCAAGAAAAATTATCCGGTCCATCATCAACCGTGAGAAAACATCCATTGTAGCGATATTCAGCTGCCTCTCCTCAATAATGGTCGGAGATATATAATTGCCCCAGATTGAAGAATACCGCTGCATGGTTATACTGCTGATACCCATATGACGGGTTGCATATTTCTGAAATTCATCTGAATAATTCATTACTGATATATTTAAACGTTCAAAGTTAATTACTTGTGCGATTGAAACAACCAGGTAACCTAAGTTGCTAGTTACAAGTTACGGGTTGCAGGTTAATGTGTTATAAATCAAAACATTAATTAAATGATAATTGATTTACGCTATTATTTGCAATTTATATGTTTAATTACAATACATTGATATTTAATAACTTGTAACTTGAAACCTGCAACTTGCAACTTGAGTTAAGTAATTGAATCATATATTATTTTTTGCAGCGCTCCCGTCCCGATAGCTATCGGGATCTGGATGACTCTACAAATATTTAAACCTCAATATCTTTGTTTTAATCGCATAACGCCAATACAAAGTTAATCAATTATTAAACCGGTTATATGCAAATATTATTCAGAGTTATTACTTTTATTCTTCATAAATCTTACCGGATATCCTGGATAAACATTGTAAAATCTTCTAAATCAATACCTTTACTATTGCCATTCAATTCATTCTTCATCAAATAACTTGTTAAATTTTTCCAGGGTGATCTTTTTTTTATCTGTTTTAACGTGCTCCCTGATATGGCTGAAAACCTTTTCCTCATAAAGCCTGTCATATATCTTTTTCTTCTCATCGGCATTATTCAGCATTTCATCTGCATATTTAATCAATTGATCTTCAGGAACTTCTGTCAATCCATATTGCCTAAATTGCATCATTGCATAAGATCGTGCGAATGCTTTCACTTCGCTCTCTTCAACCCTGATATCATGATCTTTGATGATTTTATCCTGTATGAGCTGCCATTTCAGACCATTCTCGAATTGTGGATATTCCTTTTCGATTTGCTCTGAAGTAATTTTTTCCTTATTGATAGCTGCTATCCACTTCTTAAGAAACTCCCCCGGGAGATTGATTTTCATTTTTTTCATCAACACATTTTTTGCATCCAGCTTGAATCTGTATTCACTGTTTTGTTCCAGTCTGATTTTCAGTTCCTCTTTTATTTTCACGGTAAATTCCTCATCGTTATGAACGTTATCCTTCCCATAAATCATATCATATAAGGCTATGTCAAACTCAGCTTTCTGAAACATGGATATCTCACGGATGGTAAACCGAAAATCAGGTGATATGGCAGATGTCTGATCTTTAGGGATTTTCAGCACCGAAGCAAGCTCGTCATCATTCGGGAACGCTTTTCTGACATTGAATACAACCACCTCATTCACTTTTTTACCAATAAATGAATTCAGAATACTTTTATCTTTCAAAACTTCAATTGAAAAAGAAGAGGATTCAACGGCTATCCCTCCCTCCACAATTTCCCCATTTTTATCAATCTGTTGGAAATCCCCCTTAAGAATTTCATTACCGCTGATCTCCCCTGCTGTCAGGATCTTACCAAAACGCCTGGCATAATTATCTTTTGTTTCATTGATCATTTGATCATCAATCTGAATCTCATAAAGGGGCACCTTATCTTTTGCTGTAATATTTACTTCAAACTCAGGAACTAGACCAACATCAAATTCAAATTCAAAGTTAGTCTGGTTATCCCAGTCAATCTCCCTGTTATTGTTCTCATTGGGAATCGGTTCCCCCAGTATATTGATTTTCTCGTCCGTGAGATATTTTGAAACAGATTCCGATATTAATTTATTGATCTCCTCAACCAGGATTGATTTTCCGTAGAGTTTCTTAACCAGTCCTGCCGGAACTTTTCCGGGCCTGAATCCCGGCATCCTCACATTTTTCCTGTATTCTCTCATAGTATCTTCAACACGCTTTGCATAATCCTGTTCTTCAATCTTAACTTTCAGAACAGCATCCAGATCACCGGTATTTTCTTTTGTGATATTCATGATTTGATAATTCTAATTATGAGTCTGCTCCGAAAAGTATTTTTTCGCCACCAAGGCACGAAGACTCAAAGATGCACAAAATATAAATTATTGATAATGAATTCTTTGTGAATCTTAGTGACTTGGTGTCTTAGTGGCATTTTTCACTTATATTACTTTTCGGAGTGGACTCAATTATTCGATTGAAAAAACCGCCAGATCAATGGATTTTACCAATTGTTCCGGCGGCTGAAATTTACAGGTGCGGATGAAGGGACTCGAACCCCCACGCCGTAAGGCACAAGATCCTAAATCTTGCGCGTCTACCAATTCCGCCACATCCGCAAATAATCAGGCTGCAAATTTATTCTTTTTTAACATAACAGGCAAATCATTGGAGCAGGGAGCAGGGAGCAGGGAGCAGGGAGGGAGGGACAGAGGGATGGAGAGAAAGAACGAGGGGGTGAGGGGGCGAAAGGGAGAAAGAGCGAAAAGACCTGACAGGTTGTCTTGATCCTGTCAGGTCGGATATCCATCGAGACACAGGGGAAGTAGGGAGTAAGGAGTAGGGAGTGTTGTCATGTCACGTCCTGAAATAAGACGGCGAAGGAGATGAGGAGGCCAGATTTAAGAGGTGAATGCAGACAAGCAAAAGGCCCTGAAAGGGCCAAACTATGAATAGCCAGGTGTGCAACCCCTGGTTACGGAACACAACACAATCAACAACCCTGAAAGGGTTGAATAATCAATATTTATTAACAAAAAGTGTCAACCAAAATCAGAACATGACACAATACTTGTCATTCCTTTATTTCTTGAATAAATAACCGGACGTATTTTGCGAGAAGCTTATATGCTAATAATGTTTATTCCTTAATGATAAGGTGAGATTCTGGCATATCATTTTTTAAATGAATATTCATAATGTACATGCCTCTCTCAAGATGACTCAGATCAAGCAGTTCATATCTTTCCCGGATAACCTTTTGAAAAATAAGTTTTCCATCAGCAGTAAATAATAACAATGTTCCCGGAATATGCTTATTATAAGGTATTTGAATTTGTAAAAAATTATTTGCCGGAACAGGAAAAATTTTAATAAGGTTATCATCTGTAAATATCATATCGATTCCCAATCCCTGATTACTCAACTCAATTTTTACTACACTTTTTAATTTGTTATCACACAATTCATTATATATATCATAATTGAGTAAACCTACAGAAATATCATCATAGCCATCCCAGAGCTTAGCTTCAATCTCACTTGAATCCCTAGTACACCAACAGTTGTTTTGGAGAGATTTATTGTATTTATCCAGATTTTCTACATTAAAGAGAATATTATCACAGATTTTATTTCCTTCAACAGGTAATATCATATCCGCAAAATAATCAATTAGCCTTAGTCCTATATTATTGTTATGAATCATGTTATTAATTATTGTTAAGCCCCATTGCCGGGAGCTAATAGCCAGATAATTTTCCTCAAAGATGCAATCTATAATGTGTCCATCCATACCAAGTAAAATCGCCGTGTCATTTCTGTAAAAATTTGTATTAAAAATATCTATTCGCCAAGGTTCAAACATACCTACTTTATTAGCTTCAAATATTGAATTGGTGACCCTGATTCTTTCCGCACTAATGCCTGTAATATTCTCGAAAAAATAACAACTATCAATTTGAATAGAATCGTAAGAAGGATATGCTCTAAAACCAATAATATTGTTTGAAAAGTTGCAATGTGCAATTATGGTAGTATCAGGGATTTTTTTACATTCTTTAATTGAAATTCCACACCTGAGACTATCGAAACTACAATATGAAAAAGTAAATTCGGCCTGAGGATAATCAACAATGACACCTGTCCACTCATTTTCAGAGGTCGGTAAGCAGTTGGAATTAATCTTTATCGTATCATTCTTTGTGCCTTCCATAATTATCTTACCTCTGCCCTCCAGGTAATAATCTCCGGTAAAAGTTATCTTTACACCAGGTTCTACTGTAAGTATTTTATCCGGGAAAACAACAACATTACCGGTAATGATATACGGACTGTTTTCTTTTGTCCAGGTAATATCATTATAGATCCCACCCTCAAATTCTGTTTGAGCAGATAGACCATTAATAAGTAATGGTATTAATAAAAGCACACTCATTGATATCTTAATTAGTTTCATGATGTGTTATGATTTAAGTTTTATCACAGTAAATAATGTTTATATTAAAGATACGAAATCAGAAGGCCAATGTCAAGATCAAAATCTGTTTTTGAATATTTGTTGCAAAAGCCGGTGGCCTTGACCATGATTTGCTTGATCATTTTGACCACTGAAAGTTTGAGTTAAGTGTTTGTTGTTTAGTTATGTATGTAAATTTTAATATATCTGGCTGAAGGTAGTCAAACTGTCCGGCTTTTGTAATAGAAATGATATCTTCTTTACAGCCGGCTAATCCATCCTCTGTCAAACCCTGCACCACGATCCTGTAATCGGATATATCGTCTGAGGTATAAAAGCTGACTGTTGCAATACCATTCGCATCGGTTATAACTTCGGGATTCCAGTATAGCAGGTTCCGGAAATCAGGTGTCAGGAGCAAAGAATCATTCCCGGCAGAGTGATCGGGAGAATCAAATGAAACAGGATACTGTAAAAATTGAAATTGTTTCCGGACAGCATAGGACGGAAGTTCAAAATGGCCGTATCCGGCTTGTTTGGTAATCATATTTATAACACTGAAATAGAATTTATCACCAATGACATACCAGCTCGACAGAACTTCTATTTTTTCAATATCGACGGGATCCAGATATGTGATAACAGGATTAATATCCAACACAGGTACGCCATCCAGCAATAACAACGGCGCATCAATTTTAGGAATAGCTGTTTCAGGATCGACAACCGTTAATCTGAAACTGCTTCTCCTTCTTTTGATGTATACTTTTTTAACCAGTTCGACGAATAGTTCCTCGACGGCAGGCAGCCGGATATAGTCTTCCAGCAATATCGTTTCCTCCGGAGCGCCAAAAATATTGGGAAATTCGACAGGTGAACTATCAGATTGCCCTGCGGCAATTTCACCGAAGGCATCCTCAATCTGAAGATTCGTCATAAGTTTTTCCAGATACCCGATTGTCTGTTCATCCGGCCGGAAAGAAACCGGGTGAATGTTTGCGTATTGACCGGAAAAATCATCATCCGTGATGATCCTGTATTTTTCCGGATTCTCCTCAGGCATCATGATGATATCATCCCGGCCGTATTGATCGAAGACTTGTATAAAGAATCTTCCCCCGGCTCCCGATTTAACGTTATAAAGCTGTGCATTTTTACCGGGTTTTGCCATGAAGATCCTTACACCCGGAGCAGGATTTCCATCCCGGCTGTTAATGACTGTCCCGCTTATGATGATACCACGATTTTCGGGAAGGATGGAGTCATTTGCTGCCGCGTTTCCTGCATCCCGGGCAGATTCTTCAGAAGAAGAATATATGACAGAAAGTATCTTTTGTAATGTTTCCGAATCATATTCCGCGAAAGGGACCTGATCATCCGGTAACATCAAGGAAGCCGGGAGTTCCGATGAATGATATAAATACCGGTAAATATTTTTATGAAAGAAAGGAACCTGTCCGCCTGATTTATAAACAGATACCGACATATTTCCCGAAACAGGCTTTCCTTCTGAGTCCGTTGTCTTTAAAGCAAGTGTTACCTTATCCCTGGTTGTATAGCCTGCCTTGTCCGGCTGAATTGTAATATTTAACATTTTCCCCCTGTCAACCGTTTTATTCTCACCCGAAGGCCGGTACAACGAGTCCTGTAAAACCGGAAAATTCAGGGGAATCTCCTTTATACCACCATCCTGATCTACGGTTATGACCCTGTATTGATCATTTAAACGGGGAGTAAATGAAATCAGGCCGAATCCGTATTTGTATGTTGTGAAGGAGCTCACAGTATCGGTGGATATACTGACCACCCATCCGTTAAGGTTTACGCCCTTTCCTGCCTGGTCAATGACACAAAATGCGATGTCATTATTTCGTCCGGGTACAAGCCTGTTCCTTTCAGCATAGAAGTGAATGGAATATTCGGGGGATATTCCCGGCTGACCTTTGGTTGTTTCAACCGGTAAAAAAGGATTGACGATAAATATCCTGTCCGTAAAATAATATTCGGGATCAAAATTGGTCATCCACCTGGTGTATGCCCGTAAATAATAAATTCCGGTTTGTATGGATCGCGGGATATAAATTGAACCACGACCCGTTCCCCCCGACAACCTTACTTTTTCCGATAAAATCAGATTGTTCCGATCATCCAGGACCTCAATATACATCACTTTACTCAGGTCAACCGGTAAATTGTATGTCCGGTGTACACAATACCCTTTGAACCAAATTGTTTCACCTGTGAGATAGATTTTCCGGTCGGCATGGAGGAATATTTTTTCCCTGAATTCAGACGCTTCAGCTATTGCCGGTACAGGATGATCTGTCTTATCCTCCCGGTTCTGTGAAAAAACAGGGAAGAGAATAAAAGAGATCAGGATCGAAAAAATTAAAACAATCCTCATAATAAAGATAATCCGTCGTTGTTTCATCCGGTCAGCTTAATAAATTAATGATGAGCCTGATTCCGGCTTTAATTTTACGATCATTGAAAATCAGCCACTTATCCGGTTTTGGTCCAAAGACTTTTTCTGCCCGGAGCAGGCTCAATTTTATATCAGTGATTTTCTTATTATCAATTCCCCTTTTCCACCTCCTTGTTCCGAAAATTGATTTGAATAGAAAATCAATCGGTTTGAACGGGGAATGTTTAAAAAGTCATTAAAGGCTTCTCGCAGATATGCGCTGATTATTCCGCAGATTTCGCAGATGTCTCTGAACCAGTGATTTGAGCTCTGCGGAATCTGCGTTCAAATCTGCGTAATCTGCGAGAAATAGAAATCAAAGGACTTTTTAAACACCCCCATCCGGAATTCCGGAGCAAGATCCGGGGAATTAAACCATACCTTTCTGTCCACCAAAACGTAACATGAAGGTGGAATTTAAAAATTCTCAATTCATTATTCCCAAATATTACCAGAAATCTGGTCTGATATTAGATCCGCTGACAGTACAGTCACAACATTTAAAGTCAAATATTACACCCATGCCTGACATGGTGTATATATCCGAATCGTAATTAACTATACAATATCCTCTGTACCTGGATATATCGAAATCATTCAGTGGAATGATGTGATATTTTTTACTGCAGTTATCGAATTCGGTTTCCACTCTTATTTCTCTTGGTACATCGGACCGTGTAAGGAAGATTCTTTCTCTTGTCACGGATGTAGCTTCGAAGAAACCTATCACGGGTGAACCCTGGTTATTCGAACTGTAAATATTGCTTATC
>CAZRHW010000009.1:0-16437 GCA_964599785.1 uncultured Bacteroides sp.
ATTCCCCCTTTTTACTTATCCTGACACTATCCAGGGGCTGGATCTTTTCAATTTCCTGTTCGTCGAGGTATATTTTGCCCGATTCGGTATTTTCAAGAATTCCACTGATTTTGAAGGTACCTGTCCTTGTACAGGCGACAACCAGGAGTAAAAAAATATAAATGGAGGTTTTTTTCATTCTCAAATTAACGGGTTGTGAAATTAAACTTTACAATCCTTCATTTTCCAAATATTTCCTGAAGCACTTCATTCAGTCTGTTACCTCTTAAATTCTGATCGATGATCCGTCCTTCCGGGTCGAGAAGAAAATTCATCGGTATGCCTCCGATTTGATAAATAGGTACAACAACAGAATTCCACATTTTCAGATCACTGACGTGTATCCATGTTAGCTTGTCTTTTTCTATAGCCTTTAACCAGTCATTCCGTTTACGGTCGAGTGATACCTGGTAAATCTCAAAACCATCAGCGTGGTATTTTTTGTAAATATTTACAAGGTTAGGGTTTTCTCCTCTGCAGGGGGAACACCAGGAGGCCCAGAAATCGAGCAGTACATATTTACCCCTTAAAGATGACAGTGAAATCGTATCACCTTCAGGATCTTGAAGGGATATCTCAGGTGCAATGCTGCCTTTACTCAGACGAAGTGAAGCCATCTCCCCGGCACGTTTTTGTTCCTGTAATTCAACAACCTGCCGGTGAAGCTCACGAACGGCTTCTGATTCAGGATAAAGTATATTAAGAGAAGAATCGACCATCGCATAAAATCTGAAATCCCTGACAGGATCGAGCAGGTAATGATGTGGTCCGATCTGCTGGTATAAAGCCATCAGGCTTGACAGAGAATTGATATTCTGAAGGATGAAGTTGAAGGTGTATGCCCGGTGTGTATTCACAATTTCTTTATATGCAGTATCCAGGCCGGTTTTAATCCTGATAAAATCCGGACTATGAATGCTGTCATTGAAAATCTTACTGAGGTGTTGTATCTTCAATAACGTTTTATTCAGTTCATAAGAAAGATCATGGATTTTTCTTGAATCATCCGAACCCTCAACAGTGTATGTAGAATTAAGATTACCGGCATCACCATTAATAAATATTTTATCTCCTTCACGGATAAGAAGAACAATAAAATCATTTTCTGAAGCGTGAAGAGAATAAAACCCGGTATTATCTGTATATCCTTTCAGTGTAAAACCGCCGGATTCATCAAGGAATGATGAGTCAACAGGTATCAGTGCCTGCGTTGTCATTTCTTTCAGAAAGATGCGGGTACCCTCATCACCGGTAAGCTTTCCTGAAACAGTGAAATTTTTTTTCTCCCTGTTACAGGCAAACAATAAAAGAATAAGTGAAACAGATAAAAATATTCTGGAAGACATTTGACATATGTTTTTCTGATCTGCGAAGATAAATAAAATTTACTATCACCTTTTCAGGTGGATACATTGCACGATATTTTAATACATTAAATTTAACCTGTTTTTAACTAAAATAAGATCTTATTCTTTTGTTAATTTATATGATTTAGTGATATTTGTATTCCTTTTGGATGAGGCAGGAAAATAGTTATATAGTGGTTGATATCCAATAGTTTAACAAATTATACATGTCAATTTTAAAAATCATTTAACGAAATATTTTAAGTTAAGTCAAATATATTAACTGAAGAGATTGATTAATATTTTCTGAATAAAGCTGTCGTATATCTTTATTAAAAATGAGCTATATACAATTTGACAAGAATGAACTGATCAACCTTGAGTATTCTCTCAGCAAGGAAATAATACGCTCGAACCGGGCAGGATCTTATGCCAGCACTACGATAATTGGCTGTAATACAAGGAAATATCATGGTTTGCTGGTTTGTCCCATTGACCAGTTGGGCGGTGAAAAACATATATTATTATCCTCACTGGATGAAACAATCGTTGAGATGGGTAAGGAATTTAACCTTGGGATCCATAAATATGAGGGAGGTAATTATATTCCCAAAGGACATAAATATGTAAGGGATTTTGAAGCAGAAACCGTTGCCAGAACAACATACAGGGTTGGGAATGTAGTATTAATCAAAGAAAGCCTGCTTGTCGAACGGGAACAACAGATATTGATAAGGTATACACTTGAAGATACCCAGACACCGGTTAAAATCCGTTTCAGGCCTTTCCTGGCATTCCGCAATCACCATACACTGAGTAAAGCGAATCTGTATGTGGACACAAAAGTCAGGCATGTCGGTAATGGGATCATGTCGAGGTTATATGAAGGATTTCCCGGTTTATATATGCAGTTCTCAAAAAAACCGGAATTTATTCATGTCCCGGACTGGTATTACAATATAGAATATATGAAAGAGCTTGAACGGGGCTATGATTATAAAGAAGATCTCTTCGTGCCGGGATATTTTGAAGTTCCAATGAGGAAAGGAGAAACAATTGTCTTCTCGGCTGCGACAAAAGAAACAGCTCCTGAATCATTTAAAAGAAAATACGAAAAGGAGCTTTCAAAAAGAATACCCAGAACCGGTTATTATAACTGCCTGGCTAATTCGGCTCAGCAATTTATAGTCAGAAAGCATAAAAAAACCGAGATCGTTGCCGGATTTCACTGGTTTGGGACATGGGGGAGAGATACTTTTATTGCGCTTCCCGGTTTGACCATCGCTATCAAAGATCCTGATTCATTCATTGCTGTTATGGATACAATGGTGAAGAGATTGAAAGACGGGCTATTTCCAAATGTGGGTTCAGAAAAAGACCCGGCATACAATTCCGTTGATGCATCATTATGGTTTATCTGGGCTTTACAGCAACTGGCTGATTATGACCCTGATTATAATATATGGACAAGGTATGGCAAATACATTAAAAATATTCTGAAATATTACCGCCAGGGAACTTTATACAATATTAAGATGCTTGACAATGGTTTAATCCATGCCGGTGTTGAGGGGAAAGCCCTTACCTGGATGGATGCTGTTGTCAATGGTGTTGCTATTACGCCGAGAATCGGATCCCCTGTTGAGATCAGTGCACTTTGGTATAATGCTGTGAGATTCAGCCTTGAACTTGCAGACAAGGCAGGTGATGATAATTTTACAGATGAATGGAAGGAACTGCCTGAGATGATCGAAGCATCATTCATCGGGGAGTTCTGGGATGAATCAGAAGGATACCTTGCTGATTATATTGATGATGATTTCAAGGATATGTCTGTAAGGCCAAACCAGGTTATTGCCGCAGCATTAAAATACAGTCCGCTGACATGTGAAATGAAGAAATCAATTCTTGATGTAGCAGAAAATGAATTACTTACGCCAAGAGGTTTAAGAACATTATCCCCTAAAAATTCTCAATATAAGGGAGTTTATGAGGGAAACCAGGAACAACGGGATCTTGCTTACCATCAGGGTACAGCCTGGCCATGGCTCCTGGAACACTTCTGCAAAGCTTATCTTGATATTCATAAACAAACGGGACTATCACTGGTTAAAAAAATTTACGAAGGATTTGAGGAAGAAATGAGTGAACGTGGTATTGGCTCTGTTTCAGAAGTCTATGACGGAGATCCGCCACACCAGGGGAAAGGTACTATATCTCAGGCCTGGAGTGTGGCAGGATTACTCAGGATCAGAAGAATGATCAAGTCTTTTAATTAATCGGATCATGAAAGTATTAATGTTTGGATGGGAATTCCCGCCTCATATCTCAGGCGGACTTGGAACGGCCTGTTATGGTTTGACCAGGGGTATGACCCATATTCCCGGGCTGGAAGTCATCTTTGTTGTTCCAAAAGCATTTGGTGATGAAGATCAAAGCATAGTCAGGCTGATTGGAGCAAACAATGTAAAGGTGGCCCAAACGAAAGTAAACTTTAAAGGGTTCCTTAAGAAGATCAATTATATCGAAATCGATTCAAATATTATTCCTTATACCGATCCGGAAGAATATTTCAAACTTGTGAATGACGATAAGACAGGGACAAAGAAGTATGTGCATACACATTTTTCAGGGGGATTTGAGTTTTCCGGAGGATATGGGCCAAACCTTTTTCAGGAGATAGCGAACTACGCATTTGTTTCCTCTCTGATAGCAGGTGAATATCAATTTGATGTGATCCATGCTCACGACTGGCTTACCTATCCGGCCGGGGTTGCAGCAAAACAGGTTTCCGGCAAACCGCTTGTTGTGCATGTGCATGCAACGGATTTCGACAGGAGCGGAGGAAAAGTGAATCCGGGTGTTTATGAGATTGAGAAAAAAGGCATGGAAGCCGCTGACAGGGTTATTACTGTCAGTAATCTGACCAAGCAAACTGTCATTGAGAAATATGGCATAAATGCTGAAAAAGTATTCACAGTATATAATGCAGTGGAACCCCTGACAGAAGCTGAAATGGTCCAGGTTCCAAGAGGTATAAAGGAAAAGATTGTCACTTTCCTGGGAAGGATAACAATGCAAAAAGGTCCGGAATATTTTATCGAAGTAGCCCACAGGATATTGCAAAAAATGGATAATGTGAGATTTGTGATGGCAGGAAGTGGTGATATGATGACACGCATGATCCAGAGGGCAGCAGCGTTAAAAATTATGGATAAGTTCCATTTTACGGGATTTCTTAAAGGTGATGATGTGTACAGATTGTTTTCCCTTACAGATGTGTATGTGATGCCCTCGGTTTCCGAACCGTTTGGCATTTCACCCCTTGAAGCCATGCAATCCAATGTTCCCGTAATCATTTCCCGCCAATCGGGAGTTTCAGAAATCCTTCATCATGCCATCAAAATAGATTTCTGGGATATTCATGCCATGGCTGATGCAATATATGGTATCCTGAATTATGAAGGGCTTTCTTCATATTTTATCAAACATGGAAAAGATGAAGTAGAAAACCTTAAATGGGAAAATTCAGCACGAAAGGTTAAAGAAATTTATGATCAGATAATTAAATAGAGAAATAAAATTATTATTCAAACAGAATTAAAATATAGTTTTATAAAAGACTCAATTAATATATAACCAGTCCTGTATGAGAACTATTTGTTTATATTTTCAGGTCCATCAACCATTCCGGTTCAGAAGATACAGATTCTTTGACATCGGCAATGAACATTATTATTATGACGACTATACCAATGAAAGTATTCTCAGGAAGGTAGCAGATAAATGTTATTTGCCTGCAAATAAAATATTGCTTGAATTGATCCGTAAACATGAAGGAAAATTCAAAGTAGCATTTTCAATTTCCGGAGTTGCATTGGATCAGTTTGAGCTTTATACGCCTGAAGTGCTGGACAGTTTTATGAAACTTGCTGAAACAGGTTCGGTTGAATTCCTGGCAGAGACCAACGCACATTCCCTTGTTGCGCTGAAAGACAAACAGGAATTTGAAAAACAGGTCAGTGAGCATATGCGTAAAGTTAAAAAGTATTTTGGGCAGACACCTTCGGTATTTCGTAATACAGAGCTTATTTATTCTGATGAGATCGGTACGATGGTTGCAGATATGGGATTTGGAGCTATGCTGACTGAAGGGGCCAAACATATTCTGGGCTGGAAAAGTCCAAATTATCTGTATTGCAATGCTATCAACCCGAAACT
This sequence comes from uncultured Bacteroides sp., assembly GCA_964599785.1. GTDB lineage: Bacteria > Bacteroidota > Bacteroidia > Bacteroidales > SM23-62 > LJUQ01. The sequence continues at coordinate 5,607 of CAZRHW010000009.1, forward strand.
GAAGATCCTGTTGAAGAATTTTACCCTTAGTGATGATATTGCTTTTCGTTTTTCAAACAAAGGATGGAAAGAATATCCTTTAACGACGGAGAAATTTGTTGGCTGGCTCAATAAGATAGATAAAAAGGAGGAAACCGTTAATCTTTTCATGGATTATGAAACCTTTGGAGAACATCAATGGGCCGAAACAGGCATTTTCGAATTTCTTAAAACTTTCCCCGATACAGTTTTCAGAATGTCAAAATTCAGCTTTTCAACACCTTCTGAAGTAGCAGGAAATCTTCAACCGGTATCGGCGATCCAGGTGCCTTTCCCGATATCCTGGGCGGATGAAGAACGTGATGTGACAGCCTGGCTGGGAAATGAAATGCAGCAGGATGCTTTTAATAAACTGTACGACCTGTCTGAAAAAGTCAACAAAGCAGATGATCCTTTACTTGAAAAAGACTGGAACTATCTCCAGGTGAGCGATCATTTTTATTATATGTGCACGAAATTCTTTTCTGACGGAGCTGTGCATTCATACTTTAACCCATATCAATCTCCTTATGATGCGTTTATTAATTATATGAATATTCTGAGTGATTTTACTATCCGGGTTAATACCGCTTTTCCCGAAACAGATATTGATCAGGAAATTGCTAATCTCACAAGCATTATAAAAGAAAAAGTCAGGCTGATTGAAAAGTATTCAGCTGAAATTGAACGATTATCATCAGACGCTACTGTATCTTCAGCGGAAAAGGTTAAAAAAGCTCCCGCTAAGTCCAGAGAAGCTGCAAAAACCAAAGTTCTTAAAAGTAAGAAAGAGGTTAAGAAAGTATCTGCGCAACTCCCGAAAACCTCAAAAAAATCTGTTTCAAAAAGCAGGGAGAAGTCCGGGGAGACTGGGATATCAGCTAAAAAAAAAATAAGACAGCAGGAAAAGAAAGATTAGAGAAATCATTACGTACAAAGACAACCAGGTAAATCCTGAAATTTTATCTTTGCAGCTTAAATTTTAAACGAAACATGGAAAAAAGTTTACTGGGTCCCGACTATCTTTTTGAAGTCAGTTGGGAGGTTTGTAATAAGGTAGGGGGTATTCATACAGTCATATCAACAAAAGCAAAAACACTGCGGGATGATCTTGACGACAGGCATATCCTGATAGGGCCTGATGTATGGAGGGACTCTGAGGCAAATCCCGAGTTTGAGGAAGATAACAATCTATACAGGGAGTGGAAAAGAAAAGCTCTTGATGAAGGAATAAGGGTGAGGATCGGCCGCTGGAGAATCAGTGGCAAACCCATTGCAATCCTGTTGGATTTCACCACATATATATCCAGGAAGGATGAGATCTTCAGTAAATTATGGGAACATTTCAAGCTGGATTCTATGTCAGGCCAATGGGATTATATTGAACCGGCTCTGTTTGGTTATGCTGCGGGCAGTGTTATTGAGAGTTTTATAAACTTCAACCTGAATCCCAGGACACAAATTGTGGCCCATTTCCACGAATGGATGACAGGAGCCGGACTATTATACCTGAAAGAAAATGTCCCCCAGGTCGCAACCATATTTACCACGCATGCAACGGTAATCGGCAGGTCGATAGCCGGGAACCAACTCCCCCTTTACAGCCGCCTGGATCAATATGACGGGGATGTAAAATCAAATGATTTCAATGTCGTTTCAAAGCAATCACTTGAGAAATTAGCGGCAAGGTACGCAGATGCTTTTACCACTGTGAGTGAGATTACAGCCAGAGAGTGTACCCAGTTTCTGAAAAAAGAGGTGGATATTATCACACCGAATGGATTTGATGATTCATTTGTGCCGCAGGGAGATGATTTTATCCGGAAGAGGCTGGAAGCGAGAGAGTTGCTTCAGAAGGTGAGCGAAACCATTCTTGGCTACAGATTGAAAAAAGATCCTGTGATGGTTGCCACAAGCGGAAGATATGAGTTCAGGAACAAAGGTCTTGATATCTTTATTGAGTCACTCGGAGAACTGAATAAACAGGATCTTTCGAACGAAGTTATCGTGTTCTTCTGGATTCCTGCACATCATTATGGCCCACGAAAAGATCTCCTTGAAGCACTCGAATCAGGGAATATGCTCAATGAAAATATTTCATGTCAGACACATTACCTTCATAATTCTGAATACGATCCGATTATCAAAGGATTCCTGACACAGGAGCTGGACAACAGCCAGTCTAAAAAAGTAAAGGTGATCTTTGTGCCATCCTATCTTCAGGGGAATGATGGGATCTTCAATAAACCTTATTATGATCTTCTTATAGGTATGGATATTACTGTTTTTCCGTCATATTATGAGCCCTGGGGATATACTCCACTGGAAAGCCTGGCATTCGGCATTCCTTCAATAACCACCTCACTTGCCGGTTTTGGGATCTGGGTCAGAAAGAATTACTCCAGGCCGGCAAAAGGAATAACCATTGTTGAAAGGGATGATCTGAACTTTGAAGCTGCTGCCGGGGCTATAATGGAAGCACTTCGTTATTTTATTAAGCTACCCCCTGATGAGGTGGAAGAGGCGCGGCAATCCGCTTATGATATTTCAAGGATGGCATTATGGGCAAATTTTATTGAATATTACAGGATGGCTTATGATACTGCCCTGTTTATTTCGAAACATCGCACGAACCTCTATTTTGATACCGGTAAACCTGAGGTTGTATCAGACCAGATCGTCTCCAGTAAACCTGACTGGAAGACATTTATCGTGGAGGAGAATATTCCCGAAAAGCTTAAGTCCCTTGAAGATCTGTCGCGAAATCTATGGTGGTCATGGAACAGTGATGCCATTGAACTTTTCAGTTCAATTGATGAGGATATGTGGGAGGAATCCGGCAGGAATCCAATCACATTCCTTCAGAAGATACCATTAGCTCAATTACAGAAGCTGGAAAATGACAGGGAATTTCTGAAAAAGCTGGATCATGTAAAATCTGCATTTCATTCATATCTGGAAGAGGGGGAAAAAAAGGAAGATCCGAAAATAGCTTATTTCAGCATGGAGTTCGGTCTTCATGATTCTCTCCGGATTTATTCAGGTGGATTAGGTGTTCTGGCAGGAGATTATCTGAAAGAAGCCAGCGACTCAAACCGCAATATCGTTGGAATTGGACTGCTATACAAGTATGGTTACTTTACACAGGTAGTGTCTGCGGGCGGGGAACAAATAGTATCCGATGATCCTCAGGATTTTTCAACCACACCGGCACTGCCTGTCAGAGATGCAAAAGGGAAATGGGAAACCATTTCTATAAAACTGCCTGGAAGGACCCTTTTAGCAAGGATATGGAAAGTCAATGTCGGACGCATCGAATTGTATCTTCTTGATACTGATTTTGAAGAGAATATTGAACAGGACAGAATCGTTACGCATTATCTTTATGGCGGTGATGATGATAATCGATTCAGACAGGAGTTACTTCTCGGGGTAGGAGGCATCAGAGCGCTTCATGCTTTAAAGATCGATCCCGACCTCTATCATAGCAATGAAGGTCATTCGGCATTTATCGGACTGGAAAGGTTAAGGGAGATCATTCAGATGCATAATATGACTTTTCAGGAGGCGCTGGAGGTTGTCCGGGCATCTACCCTGTTTACAACACATACACCTGTTCCTGCCGGTCATGATACATTTGATGAGATCCTGGTAAGGACCTATATGGCACATTACCCTGACCGGCTGGGGATTACATGGGATCAGTTCATGCGGCTGGGGAAATTAAATCCGGAAGATAAAAATGAACGGTTCTCCATGAGTTACCTGGCCATTAATCTTTCCCAGGAAGTTAACGGGGTAAGCCAACTCCACGGGAAAGTTACCCAGAAAATGTTCTCAGATATATGGAAGGGATATACTGCAGATGAACTTTATATCGGGTTTGTGACGAACGGTGTTCATGTACCAACCTGGACTGCCAAAGAATGGTTAGATTTATACACTTCGCATCTTGATGATGATTTTCTTTCCAGACAATATGAGCGGGATATCTGGAAAAGAATTTACAAGGTGTCAGACGAATTTATCTGGGAACTGCGAAATCAGCAACGTGAAAGACTGATTGATTTTATCAAAAGCCGTTTAAAGAATGCAATGGTAAAAAGGCTTGAGAATCCAAGGATTATGATGCAGGCAGAAGAAAAATTCAGAGGTGATATTCTGACCATAGGTTTTGCCAGGCGTTTTGCCTCCTATAAAAGAGCACATTTATTGTTTCGTGATCCTGAAAGACTGGCAGCCATTGTTAATGATCAGGACAAGCCTGTCCAGTTCGTTTTTGCCGGGAAGGCTCACCCAAGAGATAAGGCGGGGCAGGACCTGATCCGGATGGTTGTTGAGATGTCTAAAAGACCTGAATTCATTGGCAGGATAATTTTTTTACAAAATTATGATATCAGCCTGGCACAAAAGCTGGTACAGGGGATGGATATCTGGCTTAACACCCCTACGCGCCCCCTTGAAGCCTCAGGGACAAGCGGCCAGAAGGTGGTTATGAACGGTGGTTTGCATTTCAGTGTTCTGGATGGCTGGTGGGCAGAAGGATATGTGGAGGGTGCCGGATGGGCCATAAATGAAGAAAGGACATACGATAACCAGGAATATCAGGATGAACTGGATGCTGAAACAATCTATACATTGCTCGAGGATGAAATCACACCTGCTTTCTATACCAGGAATAAAGAAGGAATTCCTGAGGGATGGATTCAATACATCAAAAAATCCATCGCAGAGATTGCTCCGAATTTCACAATGAACAGGATGTTGATTGACTATGAGCGGAAGTACTATCTTAAATTATATGACCGATCACTTAAAATGAGGGTCAATGACTTTCAACTCGCAAAGGAAATAGCAAAATGGAAGAAACAGATTGCACTCTCATGGAATGACGTTAAGGTGATATCATTCCGGCATCCCGATATTTCAGGGGAATCTGTAACACTTGGAGGGGCATATGAAACGGAGGTTGTTCTTGACCTTAACAGATTACTGCCGGGTGAAATAGGAGTTGAAGTTGTAATCAGGAATTTCGGCCCGGGTGAACAATGTAAAAATCAAACCTGTTCCATTGAGCTGAAACTTCATCGTACGCAGAATGGAACGGCCATTTATACCGGTACGATTACTCCCGTTAAACCCGGTGTGTTTGAATATGGTATCAGGATCTTCCCTAAACATGAAAACCTGCCTCACAGACAGGATTTTGCGCTGGTGAAATGGGTTTAGGCGTATGGAGGTGTTTTAAAAACAAAAAATATTTCTCGCAGATTTTCGCAGATATTTGCGCAGATTTTCGCAGAATGCTGATTTACAGTTTATTATTTCTGCGTAAATTAGCGGTATAATCTGCGAAAATCTGCGAGAAATAGAAATCAAAGAACTTTTTAAACACCCACAATCTAAAGAGGGGTGAGTCCGTAAAAATGTCATGATAAAATCCTGATTAACAAGAATCAGGTCCCATAAACCCGCTTTGCAGCGATCCTTTTCAGAACAAACGCCGACCTGGCAGGAAGGTAAATTTTTATCATATGTTTTGGAGCTGTGTAATAATCGGGGAAAGAATAAAAGATTATTGAAGAATCTGCCAGTTCCTGTCCACCGAATTTTTTAGCGTCCGTATTCAGGACAATCTGGTATTTGCCGGATTCAACGGCAAAACCATAATCTGTGAATGACTTCGTGGGATTAAAATTAAATGCAAAAACAAGTAAACCCCGTTCGAAGAAGAGTACCTGATCTCCCTGATTGGCAGCAATCAGGTGTGGCCACTGTTCCTTAAGTATCTTTTCCCTGGTGATGAGTGAGATCATTTCCTGATCAAAAGCTCCAAGAAATTTGTACCTGAGATCGGGGTGATCAACAAGACTCCACTGCCTTCGTGCATAATGATATGACCAGTTATTCCCTTCTCTTGGGAAGTCTATCCATTCAGGATGTCCGAATTCATTTCCCATAAAATTAAGATATCCGCCTCCGGAGGTGGCAATTGTGATTAACCTGATCATTTTATGCAAGGCCATTCCCCTGTCAATGATCAGATTTGTACTTGTCATGTTCATTGAATCATACATTTCCTTATCCATAAGACGGAAGATGATACTTTTGTCTCCAACAAGAGCCTGATCGTGTGATTCCCCGTAAGAGACAGTTTTTTCATCATCCCTTTTCCGTGTCAGTTCATGGTATAATTCTGCGACATCCCATGATTCATCCGGACGCTCTTTTATGATCTTTATCCAATAATCCGGTATGCCCATCCCCAGACGGTAGTCAAATCCAATTCCTCCATCATTAAAAGGTACGGCAAGTCCGGGCATCCCGCTCATTTCCTCTGCAATGGTTATTGATCCGGGATTAACCTGTTTGATCAGTTTGTTTGCCAGCATGAGGTAATGAATTGCATCTTCGTCCTGCTGTCCGTCAAAATACATTTCATAACTGGTAAAATCACGTGAAAGTCCATGATCGAGATAGAGCATGCTGGTTATACCATCAAAGCGAAACCCGTCAAATCTGAACTCTTCGAGCCAGTATCTGCAATTTGACAGCAGGAAATGAAGAACCTCGTTTTTTCCGTAATTAAAACAGAGCGAATCCCATGCGACATGTTCCCTGCGGTAACCATCGTGAAAGTATTGGAAAGGCGTACCATCAAATTTGCCAAGACCCTCAACTTCATTTTTAACTGCATGAGAATGAACAAGATCCATGATCACAGCAAGACCTTCTTCATGTGCAGCATCGATGAGATTTTTTAAATCTTCCGGTGTGCCAAAGCGGGAAGAGGGTGCAAAGAAACTGGATACATGATAACCAAAAGAACCATAATAAGGATGTTCCTGGATGGCCATTAACTGAATCGTATTATAACCCCCTTTTACAATTCTGGGCAGGACATTGGTTCTGAATTCATTAAAAGTGGCGATCCTGCCTTCTTCGGATGCCATACCAATATGTGCCTCATAGATCAACGGTGGCCTGTTTGACATATCGATCCAGTCATTTTTCCGGATGTAAGGTTCATCAGGTGCCCAGACCTGTGCATTAAAAATCAATGTTTCCCTGTCCTGGACAACACGGTTTACCCATGCCGGAATTCGGTCACCATGTCCTCCTTTCCAATAAACCGACAACCGGTAAAGATCACCGTGTCTCAGTTTGTCCGGAGATAGCCTGAGTTCCCAGTTCCCATGCTCTTTCTTTTCCAGGAGAAAATCAGGAAGTTCCTCCCAATTGGTAAATTCACCGATCAGATAAATCTTATCAGCATTGGGTGCCCACTCCCTGAATATCCATGCACCGGACTCCCTATGCATGCCGAAAAACAAATGGCCGGAGGCAAATTCCCTGAGCCCTGATGTGCTTCTGATCAACTCAGTTTCCTTGCGGATGGCCTGCTCATGACGATCTGAAATTCGCCCGGAAAAAGGTTCCAGCCAGGGGTCATTTCTTATGATATTCAGTTTCATTGTGTCTGTTTCATGAAAAACTATCGGGAGTGTTTAATTCTGCGAAAGTCCTGTGAATTTTCAAAACGCTGAAAAAGTAATTAATCTGTCTGAAATTTACGCATTTTCTAATTAAATATCTGCAACATATTGTCATCACATCAGGTTTTGCATTCAGGGGAGTGTTTTACAACCTCAATATAAGGCTTCACGCAAAGTTCGCAAAGATGCCACTAAGATCGCAAAGTGTTAAATAACAGATATTTGCTCTTTGCGAACTTGATGATTTTCTTTGCGTTCCCTGCCTGCCTGCCGGCAGGTTTGCTTTAAAAAGTTGTTGTGACACAGCCCCAAACTTTCATACTTACGCACCTTCACACTACCTAAGCCTAAGCCTAAGCCTAAGCCTTCTTTAACTTACAACCTGCAACTCAGACTTTTTTCCCGTCGGCTAAAGCTAAGGGTTTATACTGCATACCACTCCAATTTTTTATTACTTTTGCAATTCTGTTTTCAGGTGAATTATGCAAATACATTATAACATAGAAGATTTCAGGGCAAAGGACCCGATTGTGACTGTCGGGATCTTTGATGGTGTGCACATGGGGCATAAATATATTATCAATAAACTTATTGAAATTTCAAATACAAAGAAAGGCGAATCTGTTATCCTGACTTTGTGGCCACATCCCAGACATGTACTGAATCATGATCCGTCAAGAATCCGCCTGATCACTACGCTAAATGAAAAAATTGAAATACTCTTGGGATTTGACGTAAAACATCTGATCGTTTTGAATTTTACCCAGGAGTTCAGCAGGATGTCCTCAGGTAAATTCATAGAAGATATCCTTGTAAAAAAAATCGGGATTACGCACCTGGTTATAGGATATAATCATCGTTTTGGAAGTGACCGGGAAGGAAATATTCTCCGGTTAAAGGAATATGCAGATCGTTTTAATTTCACTGTCGAACGGCTTAGGCCTTACAGGAACGGAAATCAGGTTATCAGCTCCTCATTGATCCGGAAAGCTTTAATGAATGGCGAGATCAATAAAGTCAATGAATTACTTGGTCACCGCTTTTTTATTTCCGGCACCGTAGTTGGAGGAAGCCGGGTTGGAAGGGCTATCGGTTTCCCAACTGCTAATATTAAATCAGATCACATACTTAAATTACTCCCGGCAGATGGCGTATATGCAGTCAGGGTCCTGATCAGGGATACATGGCATCACGGTATGCTGAATATAGGAATTCGTCCTACTATTAATGATAATCCTGAACACAAAACAATTGAAGTCCATATAATTGATTTTGACGAAGATATTTACGATCAGAAGATCAGGCTCGACCTGGTGGAAAGGATAAGGGATGAAATGAAATTTGGTTCGGTGGATATGCTCAGGGATCAACTGGTTAAGGATAAAAAAGTTGCCTTGAAAATTTTCAACGGGCAGGATAAAGGAGATGGATAGCTCACGGATATTTTTTAAAAATGCAGGTTCAGGAATAATAAGTAAATTTGCAAAAGTGAGTAAAACAAGATACAGGGTACATGGTGCAAGTTATCCGCCTTCTCCGCCTGGGCGGATTCGGCGGATGAAATAAGTTACAGGTTACAGGTTGCAACTTATGCGCCTTCTCCGCCTAAGCGGATTTGACGGATGAAACAAGTTACAGGTTGAACTTACATACTAATAAATTAATTCTATAAATAATATGAAGAACTCCGAAACAATGGTCAAAACAATACCTTATAAAGTACGGGACATTGGGCTGGCAGAATTTGGAAGGAAAGAGATTGATATAGCTGAGAAAGAAATGCCGGGATTGATGGCGATCCGTAAGAAATATGCAGCCGAAAAACCACTTAAAGGTGCCAGGATAACAGGGTCACTTCACATGACCATTCAAACGGCTGTGTTGATAGAAACACTTATAGAACTTGGAGCTAATGTAAGGTGGGCAAGCTGTAATATATTTTCGACACAGGATCATGCTGCTGCAGCCATTGCAAAAGCCGGCATTCCTGTTTTTGCATGGAAAGCCGAAACAATTGAAGAGTACTGGTGGTGTACAGAACAGGCTCTTACTTTCCCGGGGGGACAGGGTCCAACCACCATCGTTGATGATGGAGGTGATGCTACATTACTTGTCCATCAGGGGTATGAGGCCGAAGAAAATCCATCGCTTCTTGATGTCAGGCCTTCAAATAAGGAGGAAGCCGTTATACTGAAAAAGCTAAAGGAGACACAGGAAACGGATCCGGGGAAATGGCACCGCGTAGCCCCGGATATCAGGGGTGTTTCGGAAGAAACCACAACCGGTGTACACAGACTTTATCAGATGTATGAGAATGGAAAGCTTCTGTTTCCTGCCATTAATGTGAATGATTCTGTCACAAAATCAAAATTCGATAATCTTTATGGTTGCAGGGAATCACTTGCCGACGGTATAAAGCGGGCTACAGATGTGATGATAGCAGGGAAAGTTGTTGTAGTGCTGGGTTATGGAGATGTGGGAAAAGGTTCTGCACGGTCCATGAAGACATATGGCTCAAGGGTTATCATTACGGAGATCGATCCTATCTGTGCCCTTCAGGCTGCCATGGAAGGATTTGAAGTAAAAACCATCGAAGATGCCCTTGATGAAGGTAATATCTATGTGACAGCAACCGGGAATAAAAATGTAATTACCGTTGATCATATGGCAGGGATGAAAGACCAATCAATCGTCTGCAATATCGGGCATTTTGATCATGAAATCCAGGTAGAGAAACTGGAACAATACCCCGGGATAAAAAAAATCAATATTAAACCACAGGTCGATAAGTTTATATTCCCAGATGGTCATGCTATTTTCCTCCTCGCTGAAGGCAGGCTGGTGAATCTTGGTTGCGCCACCGGACATCCCTCTTTTGTTATGAGTAATTCATTTACCAACCAGTCACTCGCACAGATCAATCTCTATCAGAATGATTATGAACTTGGTGTTTACATGCTGCCCAAGAAGCTTGATGAAGAGGTTGCAAGACTTCATCTTGATCAGCTGGGTGTCAAACTTACCAAACTAACCAAAGAACAGGCAGATTATATCGGTGTTCCTCAGGAAGGGCCATTTAAACCAGACCATTATAGATATTAAGATGGGAAAGTATCATGGGTGTTTTGACTTTCTTATCTGAAGAATAAGTCTTTTGTTTCGTGAGTTGAAAATCTTTGTATCAGGTTTGCAGGACTCTCCCCTCCTGTCGGCGGTGGTTTAAAAGCAAAAAATATTTCTCGCTGATTTTCGCAGATCTTTGCGCTGATTTTCGCAGAATGCTGATTTACAGTTTATTATTTCTGCGTAAATCAGCG
>CAZRHW010000010.1:0-8328 GCA_964599785.1 uncultured Bacteroides sp.
GCAAGCAAAATTATTTCACAGGGTGAACAGGGCGGATGTCCGCTGATTATACCGCAGATTTCACATAATCTAACAATCTTATATTAAAGCATCTGCGAAATCTGCGATTTTTATCTGCGAATATCTGCGAGAGGCCTTTAAAAGATTTATTAATTGAATCCAATCAACTTAGATAGTTTTTATAAAATCCCAGGCAATTTTTTATTACTGTTAAATAAATGATTGGGATGATAAGATAAATTGTTTATTATCAATGGTTTACATTTAGCTACATAATCTTTCAGTAATTTAAATTTCTACTGTGCCAGGGTGAATCTGACGCTAAAGCCAATGTTGGTGTTTGCTGTAGGATATGAGAGCGATACAAAGGGCTTGTTCATAATACGATCGAAGAATAATCTGAGATTAAAACGATCACTCAGGATATAATCGAAAGTCAGGTTAATTTTAATAATACGTTGACCAGCAGTAATCTGGTCAAAATCTTCAACAAGTTTTCGGATAATGGACCGGTTGTTACGTATTGAAAGATCAGCCCTGACATTCAGGTCGCTTGTCATAGCTTTCTGACCTCCACCCGGCAGGTTAAAGATCAGTGGTACTTCAGAAAAGCGGTATCCGCCACCGATAACAAATTCATTGCTCGATACTTCGTTTAACTGGTTATTTGTCAGGCTGAGGGCCAGGGACCGGGATTTTTTAAGCTCGAAACGGGTTGTCAGGTTGTTCACCCAGTTCATATCAATGTTTATTAATGGGCTGAATTGTTCATTAATAGATACGGAAGCAATATCATTTTCCGGAAAGAAGTTACCATTGAAATCGATTGATCCGAGATCGACGAAACCATTTTCATTAACTGTAAAGAACGGATTTGAGATGAAACTGCCGACACTATATGAAGACCGGTAAGAATGGCTGATATTAACAGATCTGAAATATTTCTTTAAAAATTGTATTTTAGATAATCCGTCGAAAGTTATCCTCCAGTTAGGAAGGATATGAGGCAGGTCGGGGAAAGGAGTAAGGGGGATTTTATGGGGATCTTTATCCCCGTATGCAGCAAGGAATGCAGAAATCAGGACCTGCTGTGCATTGCCTCCATACCCTGTATAGAATCCTGATGTATCTATAACGGGAACATAATCGCCTCCTTTGGCTCTTTCATTGGCCAGCCTGCCAGAGATTATAAAACGATATTCATCCTTAAATTTCTCAAAAGTCTTTGATGCAAAATTCTCATTGCTATAAACTTTTTCGAATGCTGTACCCCAGGTAATATATGACATTGTAAAATTACCGGTAACCTGTGGGCTCCTTGTACTATCGGGGTAATTCCCATTCATATCGGCAATGAAATATTCACTCAGATTTCTTGTAAAGCTCCTGTTTGCTGTCAGATCGATCCGAATACTTGGCAACGGTTCAATAGTACCCCGGAAATTAAAGGTACTTGTATAGGTCATAATAAACGGGGTATTCAATAATGAATCTTTTGACAGCCATCCGTTTTCTATGGCCCTGTCTGGGAAACGCGGGTCCTGGTATCCGAGTACAAAAGGCCAGCCGGGAGCCATCATGCCATTGTAGGACTTCATACCCAGGATTTCGGTTGTGGGTTTATATCCCGGCAGAAGGGATCCTTCACTCTGGGTATAGGATATTGAAATATTCCTGACCCCCATGAGCATTTTAGTAGTATAATCAGCAATAAGGATCAAAGGATTTTCACCAAGTTCGATGGTCCCAATTACTTCACAACGTGCCCCGCGATAATCCTGATCCGTAGTGAAGGTAATACGGTTCGGAGACAGCACTTCCATTGTTCCCTCTATTTCCTGTCCGTTAGCAGCATAGAACTTGGCTGTAACATTTTCTGTTTTAAGGTTATGTGAGACAGACCTTGGTTGATTGGCCCTGAGCAGGATTCCATCACGGGTGTAACGGACTTCACGTGTTCTTTTTTCTGTAGCAGGCTGACGCCCCCCGCTTCTGAACCGGGAATTAACTTTCTTGAGATATGGTACTTTATTATAAAGGTTGAGCATATTTAATTGTCCATTCAGTTGTATATTATTTGAATTTTTTACAGTATTCCCCAAGTCGATGGTATCAGGAGTAATCGGACCAACATCCCAGTAATAATTGGCGCCATAACGTGTCGACAGGGTTATCCAGTCAAATAAGGGTATCTTATTTATTGGAATGGTATATGAGACATTGATATTGTGTTCATAATGGGTTGTTCTTCCGAAACTGTAAAGTTCCCTCAATATACTATCCCGTTTTACCTCATAGTCGCTGTGATTTTTATTGATCACACCTCCCGGTTCATCAATACGGGCTATATTCGTGGCGCTGAAATCGAGCTTCAATGTGCGGGTCAGATCAAATTTTACATCATAATAACGGTTCCAGAGGAAATTTTTATTGACAATGGTATCGATCCTTGCATCCGGATTAGCAAGGTTCCGAAGAAGCCGTTCATTATAACCCCGGTTAAGGTCAGTTCGAAAAGAGATCCTTGTCGGGGCATAATAAAAATTGAAATCCTTAAGCAGCCTCAGGTAGGGTGATTTAAAGATATTAACTTTGGCAAAAGGAGATACATTTTTTGGACGGGCGTTGAAATTATAACTTAAAGCACCTCTGTAGTTTTTTCTTATATCATATTCAGTTTTGATATTACGGGCGTATGCTTCATTGAATGAATAACTCACAGACCAGTTGGCAAGATCATAAAGTCTTGGCTGTCCTTCCATTTTGTTTTTACGCACATTAGTAAAGTTCAGACTTTTCCTCCGGGTATAATCCTGGGCATTATCTCTGATCTCTTTCTTCTCCTCTTTTGATTCCGCATTACGTAATGCAGACTCCAGTGGTATATCGGGGTCCAGCGGATTATACTGAGGGTTGATTCTTGTTTCGGAAAATCCGATATACATAGGTATACTGACACCGGTTTTTTCAGGGAAAAATTTCCCTAATTCAAGGTTGGATGAGATGTCATATTGGATCACCTCTTCCTTGGACCGTTCGTTGACCTTTTTCTCAATACCTCCAAAACCTGGTTTGCTGGTATTACCTGCCAGGGTAATTGTCCCGAGGTCGGCGAGTTTGGTTGTCACCCTGGCATTTGCAGCCCATCCTCCCTTTTCATTAAAATCGGTAAGCCTGAGCTCGTTCATCCAGATCTCACCGGATTTAGGTAATCTGTCGTCTTCTAATGGATTATTTGAGCCTTTTGAATTCCGGATTCCAATCATAATCGTCCTGACATTGCTAAGATTTGGATTCCCCTTGACGCTCACACGGTTTCCCTTTTCATCATAAATGCTGTAAATGGTATTCATGTTTACTGTTGCTTCGATCATCCTCATATCGTCATTACGCGCTTGTTTAACATCCTGAAAGATCTCAAGGGCAAAATCGATTCTGTTTTCTGTTGGCCAGACTGTTCTCCTGTCATTCAGATTGTCGTTGTCATACCTCCCGGGAGGAGTCAGCACCAATGGAACTTCATATTCGTAATAATTATTCTTATAGTCTGAACCCAGACGGATAAAAGCAACAAGGTCATGATCATTCAGTGGTATATCCTCAATAGCTTCAGCATGAACTTCCATCTGAATTCTCTGGTATTGACGGATATCCATAAACAGGTTTTTATAGACTGCTCTTGCATCACCATCTTCAAGTCCACTCACTTTCATCAGGATAGATTGTTCATTCAGTTGTCTTAGTTGTGGATTTGTCGGATCAATAACCCGTGTAATCCCGGGGGGAAGGACGTAATTAACAGGATATTTGCCGGCATTTTCTTCTATGTTTACAGCAGATACATCAAGGACACCATCTTTTGGCTCAGGTGAAGTAATGCCCTCTCCTCCCTGGGTAAGAGGGAAATTATATCTTCGCCATTCTCCGCGCACAAGGTCCAGTTTGGCAAACCTGAGTATGACAGATTCTTCGAAGCCTGTCAGGTACATCCTCATAAATCTGATAGACTTAAAGTCCTGGATTCCTCCATATTTTGTTTCCCAATCATTTATTGGAATACGAAACTGATACCACGTTACCGTTGATTTTTCTCCATTGGGGAAATCGGAAACTTTTTCAACCATATCGGTTATATAATTTTTCCCGACTTCAAAATCCTGTGGTTTTAACCTGACATGATATTCGTAATATTTTTCTTTTTCACTCAGGGTATTGTCCCTGTTGATATCTTCCACATTTGGAAGTGTTGAACCGGTGGTTGGATATGATTCATTTGACTGTTCGGCAGTCGGGGAGTTCCCTTCCAGTCCGTTATATTTCCTGTAGCGGTCAAGAATTCCAAGTTCCTGCTGATCATAATTTGTTCCTCTGAAATAGTGAAAATTGTCATTTGAAGGATCCTCGAGTGCTGATTGATAAACAGGGGAATTCTCTCCAAAAAGAATTCGGATTGAATCCAAATATTCACTAAAGAATGAGTTTTCATCATTATCACTCAGTCCATCAAGGCCTACATCCTGGTATTGTCTTGATTCAAGATCATTATTAAAGGCATTTACCAATGATTGTATAATCGGTACACGTCCCCAGACTGTTGTATCGACGAGTGTTACTTCGGCGGTGGGCGGAAGGCCGTTTTCAAAAGCTTTTCTTGAATCACTGAGTATATCTTCTGATATATCACCAAGGTTAAAGTATAAATCACCACCCTTGTGGTCAGGATTTTCAACGAAAGGGTCCATGAGCCAGAATTCGACAAACTCCACATTGGCAGTTTCAAAATCATTGGTCTGGATCTCCCGCATAACCCCCCCCCATCTTGTTGCCGGGTTCAACAGAAAACCATCCTGGTCGATATCAAGGCTGTAATTATATGGTCCTTTTTCCCTGGGATAAAAAGCCACGTTCAGGATGGCAATATTCGTCGGAACACCACTTGGATTCTCTTTATTCGGGAAAATATCTGTTTCGAAAACTTCCTCAACGAAGTGACTTGACTGGGTATTAGGATCCGCTTTAATATGTGCAGGGGTAAGTGAATTATTCCTTAGGAAAAGGGGATCAATTACATAAAATGCGAGCTTGGCACGGTTGTAGCCATATCGCCTGTTATTTACAGCATTTCCTTCCTCGAACCTGCCTTCGGGAGTACTGGAATATACCCAGGCAGCAAAATTTTTCATATCAATGGAGGTCTGGCTCCCTTCAAAATCGTCAATATAGGCGATACCTTCTTTTTCAATGGCTCTTGAATGTCCGGGGATCAGGTGTGCAAATTCACCAGTCAGAGTTATGCTTGATGGTGCTTTTGTAGTGATTAGAGGCAGGCGGTCGATGATCGTTGTAATGAGTTGTGATTGTGTTCGATAGGAACCATTGAGCCCCCAGATTGTATTGGAAATGGGTTCGTCACCAATGTTTACCTTTTGGGTTAATGGTCTTTCAGTAAGATTCAATATTGTCCCACCAATATTAAAATCATCGGATATCCTGTAATCAAGATGGGTGCCCAGAAGTGTTTTTGTCTGGATAGCAAACAGTGACTGGCTTTCAAGAGAAATACGGATGGGAGTGCCGGATTCAAGCAGACCCTGGTTAATGATGGTTACCCTTCCCAGCGTATAATCTACGGTATAATCAATATTTTCTGATAACTGACGCCCTCCGGCAGTTACAACAACCGAGCCCTGGGGAACATTCATTGCGTTCAGCATGATCTCTGAACTGGATGAGGATTTATAGGTTCCTGTCAACTTGAATTTATTTTTCTCTGCCACCTGGGAAGCAACAGTCTTTGTGGAATCATATAATTCATTAAACACATATTTTTCAGCAACGGCAGGATCATTGATCTTTTTTTCAAGGTATTCACCGAAGGGTTGCAGAACGGGGAAAATAATCCTGCCATTCTGAGGATTGATTGTTATACCTGAAATAAAGTCAAACATACCGTCGGGAACAGGATCAAGCTGTTCATTCAGGTTGTCGAGATTTAAGACTTTAAGAAGAACTTTGTTAGCAATATCACCTTCCGGAAGGTAGTTAATAGTTGTTCCTGTTTTATCATCCTGGTACATAATTTCCAGTAAAAATTCCTGTGGATTAACCTGGTATGCACCAATAGCATAAATATTTTTCATCATAAGTTCCCATGTTGGGAATCTGGGTGTCAGGTTTGTGCCTTTCAATAATTTAACAATCAGACTATTAGGGGCATCAACGCCATCTGTCGACAATTCACCGACCTTATAGGTTTTCCCATTTAAAGTGTATTCAAAGGCTACTGAAAGGACTTCATCAGCATTCAGTGCACTGTTAAGGGAAATATATCCCAATTTAGTGTGAACTGTGTATTCCCTTTCCGTGAGTCGCCTTGCATTCTCAACCTTTTCAAAATCCTGGCCATCCAGGAATCCGGGAATTGTTCCCTGAAGGGTGCTGGTTACAAGGTTAATATCCCTGATATTGCCAAACGTAGTGGTCATATCATTGTAAAGGGTATTTATTTCATTTCTCGGGTGCGTTCCTCTTTCTCCGGGGCTTTGGCTAAAGTAATCTGAATAGATATTGGGTTCTGCTTCAGCAAGATCCATAAATGCAACAACATTTCTTGAACTTTCGAAGTTGCTTGTTTTGTTAGTAACCCATACTTCTATTTTTGTGATGTTGATGCCGGTATTAATGATAGGCAGATTTTGCAGGGCCCGGTCATAATTGTCCTTAAAATATTGAGAGAGGAAAAAGTGCCGGTTTGCATCATATTCATCCGAATTTACTTCGAACTCGTTCAACTGGGCTCCACCTTCCACCTCAATAACAGAGGTCTCCCCTTCCTGTTGGGAGAAAACAGAAGTTACCGTAAGCTTGCCAAACTGCAACTCAGTCTTTAGTCCGAATAAGCTCTGGCTTCCTGTAATTAATGATCCTGAGAGGGGAAGGGTTACATTACCCGCTTCAATTTTTTTAATAATCTCATCCTCCTTACCCGAATATTCTATTTTGGTTTTATTTTCAAATTCAAATGTGGCTTCAGTGTTGTAGTTTAATCCGAGCTTCATTTTATCTCCGATTGTACCGGTAACATTCATCTGGATCTTTTCTTCAAAAGTAAAACTGGGTGTACGGCGCAGTTTTTCTGATAAGGTTGGATTATCGATCCTTGAGAGATTAAATCCAAAAATTAATTCAGCTGAACCCTGAGGTATGATATTGATGGTATTGGTACCAAAAACTTTATCAAAGGCCTCACCTCCGATATTAATACTTGGAATAAATGATGACTGGGTTTCAGGACTTTCTCCCAGTCTTCTCTGATCCCAGTATTCCCGCTGAGCTTGTTTCAGTTCATATTGCCGGTATTCATCGAAAGTCAAATATGTACCGGGCCTGTAGTTAAATCTGCCAACTTTCTCAGAAAAGATGTAAGTATTCGTTTCAGGGTCATAAACAATTTCTGATGAGATGTTTGATGGATTTCTAAGATATAAAGGGGAAGTTACACCTACATCTGATATGGGTGAAGTGGGATCTTCCCTGAAGGGGTACTTCAGATCTATCGTATCGTGGTCGGTGGAATCAGGTAACTGAATTTGGATATTTCCGGCAGGGATGGATTCCGGAACATAAGATATAAATGCTGTATTAATTCCCGAAATGAAGAGATTAATAAGAATAATACTGCCAGCAGCCAGATATTTGGTTACCTTCTTCAAATAAATACCGGATAAGGATTTTATGCATTCACAGTCGTTTCAGAGCCACCTTGACCACTTCCTCAACGGTGAGGTCTTTGTTATCTGCCAGGATCTGCCGGATCACCTTATCAACAGCTGATTTTGTAAATCCAAGATGCACTAATGCAGATAACGATTCTTCATGAATTGTATTGCTTTCAATCCTGAATATTTCCTCCATTTCATCTTCTTTGCCAAATTTTCCTTTTAAATCGACGATAATCCGTTGAGCCGTTTTTATACCGATTCCCTTGATGTTTTTAAGAGTGAAAACATTTCCCTCATTGATAGCAAGAAAGATATCATCCGGAGAAAGTGATGAAAGGATTAACCTGGCAGTGTTGGCTCCAATACCGGAGACGGATATCAGTTGACGGAATATCTCACGTTCCCTCCTGTCAAAAAAGCCAAAAAATAGCAGGGCATCCTCGCGGACAATCTGGTGAATGTAAAGCCTGCATTGATCCTGTTCGGGGATACGGGAATAGGTGTTGAGTGAAATGTTTATGAAATAGCCAATGTGAGCTGCTTCAATAACGACGAAGGTTGGGGTTTTTTCAATGATTCTTCCCTCAATATAATCGTACATATTTAT
>CAZRHW010000010.1:8428-15641 GCA_964599785.1 uncultured Bacteroides sp.
CGAAGGTTGGGGTTTTTTCAATGATTCTTCCCTCAATATAATCGTACATATTTATATTATATTATCCTTGCCTGTTTACGGTTAATCAATAACCGATATAGCTGCCATATTTACGATTTCACGCACTGAGCTTTCCATATGCAGGATATGTACCGGTTTGGCGATACCCAGAAGGATGGGGCCAATCAATTCCATTCCGGCAAGTTCACCCAGCATCTTATAAGCAATATTCCCTGAACTCAGGTTGGGAAAGATCAGGGTGTTAATATCCATATCCTTAAGTTTGCTGAAAGGAAATTTGTTCATTCTGAGTTCTGTATTGAGGGCAAAGTTTGCCTGCAATTCGCCATCAACAATCAGGTCGGGATAATTCTCATGTAAGATCCTTACGGCTTCCTGGACTCTTTCCGGACTGCCAGTCCTGATTGAACCGAAATTGGAATAAGATAGCAGAGCGATTTTGGGTTCAATATTGTATTTCCTGATTTCTTTTGCAGCCAGAACAGTAGTATCAACGAGCGTTTTAGCTGAAGGCTGGATATTTACTGTTGTATCGGCAAAAAACATAGGACCACGTTTTGTGATCAGGATATACATCCCGGCGATATGGCTTTCCGGATTAGTTGTTCCAATAATTTGAAGTGCCGGCCGGATGGTGTCAGAATATTTACTTGTAAAGCCCGAAAGAAAGGCATCAGCCTGTTTTGTTTCCACCATCATCACACCAAAATAATTCCTCTGGTACATGAGTTCCAGTGATTCATCCAGCGTCATTCCTTTTCGCTGACGCTTTTCAGTCAGCAGCCTGGCAAATTCTTCTCTTCTTTTGGATTCAGCATCACTCACAGGATCAATGATTTCAATATCCGAAATGTCAAGTTTACTTTCTTGGATGATTGACATGATTTTTTTCTTGTTCCCCAAAAGGATTGGAGTAGCAATGCTTTCATTGATAACTGTATGGGCTGCTTTAAGGATTTTGAAGTTTTCAGCTTCAGCGAAGACAATTCGTTTTAGGTTACGCTGGGCTTTTGTGCGTATAAACCGTATCAGTTGGTTATCGAGTCCAAGGCGCCGGCTCAGTTCGTCCCTGTAAGCGTCCCAGTTTTTAATGGGTTTTCTGGCCACACCTGAATCCATGGCAGCCTTTGCAACAGCAGGGGCAATCCTTGTGATCAGCCTGGGATCAAGTGGTTTGGGAATAATATATTCTTTGCCAAAAACAATATTTTTTTGTTTATAAGCGGCATTAACGATTTCAGGCACATCTTCCTTGGCCAGTTTTGCGAGTGCATGTACAACAGCAATCTTCATTTCTTCATTGATTACTTTTGCCCTGACATCCAGAGCCCCCCTGAATATGAATGGAAAACCGAGAACATTATTAATCTGGTTGGGATGATCCGATCGTCCTGTTGCAAAGATCAGATCATCACGGGTCTTCATGGCCAGGTCATATGATATTTCGGGAGTTGGATTAGCCATTGCAAATACAATCGGATCCGGGGCCATGCTTTTTAACATTCCAGAAGTTACTACATCTCCGACAGACAAACCCAGAAAGACATCAGCACCTACCATCGCATCTTCAAGAGTCACCTTGTCTGTATCGATAGCAAATTGCTGTTTATAGATATTCAGGTCCTTTCGTTTTTTACTGAGGACGCCTTTGCTGTCAAGCATGACAACGTTTTCCTTCTTTACACCAAGTGAGATATATAATTTGGTACATGAAATAGCGGATGCACCAGCACCATTAACGACCACTTTAATCTGATCGATTTTTTTACCATTCAGTTCCAGCGCGTTTAAAAGACCGGCACCGGAAATGATCGCGGTACCGTGCTGGTCATCATGGAAAACAGGGATATCCAGTGCCTTGATAAGCTGCTGCTCGATTTCAAAACATTCAGGTGCCTTGATATCTTCAAGATTTATTCCGCCGAATGTGGGAGAGATCTTTTTAACGATCTCAATCAGCTTATCCGGATCTTTTTCATCAATCTCAATATCAAATACGTCTACATCGGCAAAGATTTTAAACAGAAGACCTTTCCCTTCCATTACAGGCTTACCCGCATCGGCACCAATATCGCCCAAGCCCAATACAGCTGTTCCGTTTGATACTACTGCCACAAGGTTCCCTTTGGCAGTGTAAAGAAAAATATTTTCAGGATCCTTCTGGATCTCTTTGCAGGGTTCTGCTACTCCGGGAGAATAGGCCAGTGACAGGTCAACTTGGGTACTGTGGGGTTTGGTAGGAATAACCTCAATTTTCCCCGGTCTTCCGGATGAATGATAATTTAATGCATCTTCTCTGGTGAATAGTGCCATAACAATAAGATTTAAAGATTCTATTACAAAATTAGTTAATTATGAACTTAATTAAGCAAATACGGAAGCGGAGTTTGATATAAATCATGATGTTATTTAGCAGAAACCTGGAAAAGAAAACTCGAAACAGCGAAAATCGAAAAAAACGAGACAGAATCGAAACAGCGAAAATCGAAAAAAGCGAAACAGAACCAAAACAGCGAAAATCGAAAAGAACGAAACAGAATCGGAACAGTAAAAATCGAAAAGAACGTAAAAGATTCAAAAACTCGAAAATGTAAAAAAATACAGGATTTTTATTTTGCTATTTCGAGTTTCGTATTTCTTGTTTGTTTCGGATTTCGATAGTTTCGTTTTTCGAATTTACCTGCCTGCCGTCAGGCAGGTTTCGGATCTCAAATTTCTGTTTTTCGATTTTGCTATTCCAGTTCCGATAAATCAACCAGTTTCATTGGATCTTTTGTTATTTCAGCGTATGTTTTTCTGTTTTGATAGATATCGCAGGCAGTATATATGGCATTGCGGAAAGAACTATTGTTGGCGAGGTTTTTTCCGGCAAGTTCGAATGCTGTTCCGTGTGCAGGAGAAGTGCGGATAACAGGAAGCCCGGCAGTATAGTTCACTCCTTCATCCATCACAATTGATTTAAATGGTGTTAGTCCCTGGTCATGGTACATTGCCAGTATCGCGTCAAATTTCAGATAATCACCTGAACCAAAGAAACCATCTGAAGAAAAAGGACCAAAAACCGATAACTCTTCCTGTTTCAGTTTTTCGATTACCGGTCCGATTATTTCCTGTTCTTCATTTCCCAGCATACCTTCTTCTCCGGCATGCGGGTTCAGCCCTAGAACAGCTATTTTAGGTTTCCTGATTCCAAAATCCTCAATCAGCGATTGATTCAGAATATGGCTTTTCTGTATGATCTTTTCTTCCGATATCATTGAGGGAACTTGCTGGAGGGGTATATGTACTGTAACCAGACCGACTTTTAAGAAATGACTGGTCATTAACATAAGTACATCACTGACATTGAAATAATCTTTAAGGAATTCAGTATGTCCGGAAAATTTAAATTTTTCAGATTGGATATTATATTTATTGATAGGTGCGGTGACCAATGCATCAAGTTTTCCTGCTTTCAGATCGTCTACAGCCCTCTCTAATGCAAGATAAGAAGCTTCTCCGGCAACAGGTGTGGATTTGCCGAGTTCCACACGGATGTCATCATCAAGGCAATTGATGATATTCGGGCGTTTGAGATTAGCATCATCGGGTGATTTAATAATATTCATACTGAAGTCACCGATATTCAGAGTCTTCCGATGATAAGCAGCTACTTTGGCAGATCCGTATACGACAGGTGTACAGATATCAAGGATCCTGTTATCAAGTAATGTTTTTATAATGATCTCATAGCCAATCCCGTTAATGTCTCCCTGGGTAATTCCTATCTTAATTTTATGTGGTTTCATTAAATGATTATCTGTTTTTCAGGAAGTTGAATAATAATCTGACACCTACGCCGGTAGCGCCCTTTCCCCTGTAACTGTCTTTTGTTTTATTATATGCAGGCCCGGCAATATCCAGGTGGATATAAGGATAATCAGTAAAATGTTCCAGGAATTTTCCAGCGGTAATAGCTCCGGCATATTTTCCCCCGATATTTTTAATATCAGCTATATCAGATTTCAACAATTCTGCATAATCATCCCAGAAAGGAAACGATGCAATTCTTTCAAAGACATGATCCCCACATATTGAGAGCCTTTCAAATATATTTTTTTCGGCATTTCCCATGGCCACGATCCCGTAATTACCAATTGCCGCCTGAGCTGCCCCGGTAAGTGTTGCAATATCGATCACGAGTTCCGGTTTATATTTTTTTGCCCAGCTGAGTGCATCTGCAAGAACCATCCGGCCTTCAGCATCTGTATTAAGAACCTCAACTGTAGTGCCATCATACATTTTAACCACATCACCCGGGGCATAAGCATTCCCATCCGGCCGGTTATCTGTTGCGGGGATCAGGCCAACAACATAAACGGGAGTATGGGTTTTAGCAAGGACATACATCGCTCCTGCCACAGCAGCAGCACCAGCCATATCGCACTTCATGTAATCCATGCTTTCGAAGGTGGGCTTAAGGCTTAATCCGCCAGTATCATAGACGATACCTTTACCAACCAGAACAACCGGTTTCTTATTCTTTGCATTTTGTGGTTTCCATGTTAGTATGGAGAACGTCGGGGGATCAATACTACCTTTATTAACGGCTAATAATCCTCCCATTCTTAATGACTCTATCTTTTTCTTGTGGAAAACCTCCACTGTAAATCCTGCTTCTTTACCCATCTTTTCGATTTCTTTCGAAAGCTGAGGGGCTGTTAAATAGGATAAGGGTTCATTCACAAGGTCCCTGGCAAGATAAACACCATGAATCAGATGGATTAGTTCATCTGCCTGTTTCTTCTTTATTGCGTCTGAATGAATATGAAGTGTACCCAGACTGTTTTCCTGTTCATCTGCTTTGCTGAAATATTTCAGAAATTGGTAATTTCCCAGGGCAATTCCTTCAATAAAAGCATAGATACATGATGGATCGGCTGAAAGATCAGTTATACAAACATGTTTAATCTTTCTGTTGTTGATGGACTGAAGTATTTTTTTACCACCTTTCCTGATTTCCTCAAGTACCAGATGATCTGATTTATCATCTCTATCAATGATCTGAATAAAAATCCATCGTTTATACTGATTGATATTGATCTGTTTTTTCTTTTCTTCAAAAGCATGTTTCAAGTATGTCTTTTCTTCATTGTTCTGAAGGTAACTATCAAACGGACTGTCTTTCTCTCCCAGGATAATGAGATCTTCGTTATCAGGGACCTTTTTTACAAGGCTGATATTCATATTGTTAAAAATGTGTTTATTCCTAAATGATGTAAAGATAGTAAAAGCAGCAGATAGTTAATATTAACTTTGATCAGTTGTGTGATTAATGAAGTTAAGAGATTGAATTATATTATTTAATATGCAGGAGGTTGTATCAAAAGCCCTTTGTGATCCTTTGAGTTTACCTTTGTGTACTTTGCGGTTAATATAACTTACTGAACCACAAAGGATCACAAAGTACAACACAAAGTCACACAAAGGAAGTAAAGACAATAATTAACTTTTAATACAGCCTCCTACATATATTTTATATCACCGGTTCATTAGTATAACGGATTAACTTAAAAGATCTATTCCGTTATACTCAGTGTATGAATGATCGCTTCAATTTCTCTGACATAATTTCTTTTATTCAGGCTGGGTGCATAAACAAAGCCATCGACGGTTACGACTCTGTTTCTTTTCTCATCAAGTGTTGTCAGGCTGATGTAGGGTCCTCCCATGAATGCGTTTTCAAGTTTCCATAATCCCCTGAGTTCGACATAATAATGATCGTCTTTATTGTACTCGGTAAGTACTACAGGATAAAGATCTTCTGTTTTCATAAATGAACCTTCAACAGGACCGGGGACATAGCGCCTGGTAAATTCATTTCGTTTTTTAACCAGATATTCGGGTGTGAAAGTATTTGGATCTGTATAATCATAATAATAGATCAGTATTCCCTGTGTAAGGTCACTGATTTCGTGTGATATCCAGACAAAATCGTCAGCATCCACATCCATGTCGTAGCCCATGGGAACGGAAATGGAAAGGTGGTGTTTTATTTTAAGTTCTTCGTCTATCCCCTTGGCCCGGTTTTTTTTATAATTTTCAATTGTACGGTTGATCTCAGCCTGATTGAGAAGAGAAATCAGCTTATTCTGATTCTCTTTTAAATACTCTAAGGTGGTTGAATCGTTGGGGCCTATGATGTTTATAACCAGTTGTGGTTTAGCCCAGATATCCCTTTGTACGATGATTCGCGGCTTTTTATTCCGGGAAGAGATTTTAGCCAGGATGATATTCCGGTGTGATTTTAATAGATTGTTGAATCCTGAGGAAGGGATTCTTATTGGATCATAGATTGGTTCCTCCTGCGGGATTGCCTCGAAAGGTTGGGTGAGCATATTGTTGAGGAATTTCCCGATTTCCGATTCCCATATAAACTGATCGACAACAAGAAGGACTTCACCGGGTTTGCCTGTAACTTTTGGCAGAAGGGGTTGTTTATTGCTTGTACATGCAGTAAATATTAAGAAAAGAACAACAAGATTAAAAACTGAAATTTTTTTCATGACAGGCCTGTGGTTTTAAATAAACGGAAAAAATCACAAACATTATACCAGATTATACAGGATTCACAAAAAAATATATGATGGACATAAAAAAACCTGTCATTATAATGGAATACATTTTATCTGACAGGTTCTAAAGTTATAAAAAAGAAGAGAGGTATTTATTCTTTTTCGATTTCCTTCTTTTCTTCCGGCTCGCTTTTTTCGTCTTTTGTAGCTTTCTTGAATTCCTTCATGCCTTGCCCAAGCCCCTTCATCAATTCAGGAATTTTTCTTCCTCCAAAAAGGAGCAGCACAACCAGAACAATTAAAATTATCTGCCATGGTCCTGGTATTCCAAGTAAAATAAAAAGGTTTGTCATTTTATTAGTTTTTAAAAGGTCGGACAAATTTACAAATAATTATTGATATAAATAGCATGGAGCAAAGAGCATGGAGCAAAGAGCATGGAGCAAAGAGCATGGAGCATAGAGCAATGCTTAAAAAAAATAGACCAAACTTTAGTTATAATGTCCTTCGAACAGTTATTATTTTTTAAACAGTTGTATAACATCATTTCCGTTAGCATACAAGAGAATTGCAAGAAGCAAAATCATTCCTGCAATTTGCGCGTATTCAAGGAATTTATCACCTGGTTTCCGGCCTGT
>CAZRHW010000011.1:0-13208 GCA_964599785.1 uncultured Bacteroides sp.
CCCTGAAGGTTTCATCCAAATCAACCTGTTGAAATAATGACCCTGTTCACGTATCAGGAGACTGCCTGTGATACAGGCTTTCATTGACCGTGCCATCTTCTTCATCCATTTCACTGAATCACCGGACATTCCTTCCGAAACCCGCGAAACATTCATCGTAAAACCTGTTGTGAATAATTCAGGAAGGATGATCAGGTCAGTTGGTAAAGCAATACTTTTAATCCTGTCAGCAAATAAGCTCAGGTTATAGCCTGAATTTTCCCATTTAAGGTCAGATTGTACGAGTGTTACCTTCAATGATATGGAGTCGGTACTTATCAATAGAAATGTTATAAAAAGTACAACAGGAAGGATCCGGGAAAACTAATTTATGGTCACTAAATATAACCAGGATTATCGTCGCCGGTAATCTTGATTATTGGCTTACAGTCGACTGGTACTGTTCAAGTATTTGATCTATCAGGGGCTGGTAATATGTCCAGTAAAACTTGGAAAGACTCGTTGTCTTATTATTATAGAACAAACCTTCAATAAGGTTCACTCCTTTCAATTTAGCAGTTATCATTTTTACGGGATATTTAACAAAATCACCACAAAAATAGTAGAAAGAAGTTCCCTGTGCAGCTTCAATAATTGCCGGAAATCTTGAAGGAAGATTGTATTGATCAAGCAGTGCTTTACCATCCATGTTGATATGTATCTTATATTCAGCTATAATTTGATTTTCGTCGGAGTAGGTTATATCAAACCAATTCTGGAAGAACACAGTTTCCGGCAGATTATAATTATTGATTCCATATTCAGTAGTCTGAATTTCCGGCACACTGATATCCAGATGTACTTCATCTTCAAGTACTACAACATCGTTCGTTGACTGATTGACCAGGATGATTCCCTGACCGGAGAACAGCCATTCCTGTTTATTTTTGCTTTTATACATATCCACAACCCAGGCCGGAAGATCTTTGCTTGCTTTAGGATTCAGATTGTGAATGTACCTTCCGATCCATCCACTCCAGTGCAATCCCAAAAGATCTTCGGTTCTTATCCTGACCAGATCATCTGTTGGAGGTGCAAAGAAGTTATATTCACCAATAATCAACCTGCCTTTCTCATACATTTTTTTCAGAAAAAGATAATCATTGTTATTTAATCCCCCCTCTATCAGGTTTCCTTTATCTTTTGTATCTGTTCTCCTGTACCACTCATTAAAGTATACGCCGTAAGTATCGACATAATAAACAATATCATAATCCTCAACCAGATTATCTATTTCGGTCAATTTAACCCTGAGTACATCATATTTTCTTGACTTGGCTGGTTTAATGGGATGAAATCCGAAATAATCCTTATCCAGACTATAAATTTTATTATCCGGTTTAACATATTTATCATGAATTAACAACCAGAATAATGCCCGGTGCTCTTTACTTTTTAAACTAATGACGGTTTTATTTACCACCAGGATTCTGAGCGGATGGGATGGTTCGAAACTCCATAAAAGCCAGCTAAATACAGGAATTAAAACCAATATGATAAGAATGATCAGAATGGTTTTTATTGTCTTCATTGGTTATGAAATTTGAATTCGTGCATAAAGTATTCATGATTCTGAACAAACCGGATAACAGTCCAGAAAAAGGTTCACATTGTATAAAAATAAAAAATTTAATTTATATAAGAAATTTTTTCAGTAAAACAGACACGATAAAAATCAATTGGTGTATATTTTTGGGATAATTTTTGCAATAAATTTTTAGAATTAATTAGTTATTAATTTTATTTTAGTCTTTTATTTCGATAATGAACCAAATGTTAGCGTTGTTATGAAGAGATTTAATCTGTTATTCAGTTTATTATTCATTTTCGGCGTTGTATATATAAAAGCACAACCTGGCCAGGATATTTATCTCGATCCCAAATATGGTCCCGACAGTCTTTCCCGTATGGAATGTGCGAATAATCTATCTACAATGAGCGAGTTTATGAAGATCAACCTGTATGATTATGCTCTACCCTCCTGGAAAAGAGTATTCGACGAATGTCCTGGTTCCAGCAGAAATATTTATCTGTATGGTGTCAGGATTTACAGGGAACTCATCACAAAGGAGAAAAATCCTTCCCGGCAGCAGAACCTGATTGATACCCTTTTGTTGATATATGACCGCAGGATTGAAAACTTTGGTCAGGAAGGTATGGTCCTGGGAAGGAAAGGGCTGGACCTTCTCAAATACCGGCAGGATGAAATCGAACAAGCCCATGGTTACTTTGAAAGATCAGTCAAACTAAGCAAGCATAACTCGGAAGAAGCTGTCCTGGTCACGTTCATGCAAACAACTGTGGTGATGTTCAAAACAGGAAAACTTAACGCCCAGCAGGTGATTGATAATTATCTTGAGATCGCTGATATCCTCGAAGCAAAAATAAAATCCGGCGGTGCAGGTAAGGATCAGGCAACAGCTGCACTTACAAATGCTGATTTAATCTTTTCCGAAAGTGGTGCAGGCAGTTGTGAAGATCTGATCAATATTTTTACACCCAGATTTAATCAAAATCCGAAGGATTTAGATCTCCTTAAAAAAATTACATCAATTCTGGTGAAAAGGAGTTGCGAGGATAGTGATCTTTTTGCACAAACTTCAGAAAATCTTTACGCGATTGAACCATCTGCTGAGGCCGCTTATAATCTCTCAAAACTATTCATCAAAAGAGAGAATTATAATAAAGCAGCTGAGTACCTTAACAAATCCATTGAGCTCGAAGATAATAACGATGACAAATCAACTTATTTTTACCAACTTGCCTTAATTGAGTTCACCAAGTTTGAACAATACACATTAGCCAGGGAACATGCACTGAAAGCGGCCGAACTTAAACCAAACTGGGGAGATCCCTATATTCTGATCGGGAACCTTTATGCATCAAGCAGTAAATCATGCGGGGAAAACGAATTCGAACAGGCAACCGTATTCTGGGCTGCAGTCGATAAATATATCAAAGCAAAATCAGTGGATGAATCCAAAACAACAGAAGCTAATGATTTGATTAACAGATATACGCAATATTTCCCCGATGTTGAAGACGCATTTTTCTATGGATTCCAGGAGGGGCAGGATTATACAGTAGGTTGCTGGATCAATGAAAAAACCAAAGTTAAAACCCGATCCAAATAGTTTTAAAGCAGATCCGCAACTATTAACTTTAGAGTCTTTGCTATATTCCCAAAGCTTATAACACAACTAAATTAATGTGTTGTGCTATTGAATAATGTAAGTTGTTAAATATGAAGTTTTATATAAAGCAGTCCCGATCCCGGGGCTGTGTCACAACCACTTTTTCACGCAAAGAAAACATCAAGCTCGCAAAGAGCAAATATCTGTTAATTAACGCTTTGCGATCTTAGCGGCATCTTTGCGAACTTTGCGTGAAGCCTTTTATTGAAGTTATGACACAGCCCCTGGAGCATGGCTTTATATGAACCTGATTATTAATATCATCGTCTTTAATAGTATGAAGCGTTAAATTACTGAGTAAGTTAATATTGAAACTTAACAAAAACTTAACATTCCAAACGTAAACTTATCATAATAGAAATTATTTTTGCATAAATTTTTTCTATTCAATATCCATCCAGATGGAATGGTATTACATTGCAATCGTTATTATTCTTATAATTCTTGCCATCTCGGATCTTGTCGTGGGTGTAAGTAATGATGCTGTTAACTTTCTTAACTCCGCCGTTGGTTCAAAAGCCGCACCCTTCAGAATAATTCTGCTTATTGCGGCTCTTGGGATCATTATAGGTGCTACATTCTCGAGCGGTATGATGGAAGTTGCCCGGAAAGGTATATTTCATCCGGATCAGTTTTCCTT
This sequence comes from uncultured Bacteroides sp., assembly GCA_964599785.1. Taxonomy (GTDB): domain Bacteria; phylum Bacteroidota; class Bacteroidia; order Bacteroidales; family SM23-62; genus LJUQ01. The sequence continues at coordinate 3,874 of CAZRHW010000011.1, forward strand.
CAGTGAGATCATGATCATTTTCCTTGCTGTCATGCTTACGGATGTTCTCCTGCTGGATTTGTTCAATACATTCGGATTACCTACCTCAACGACAGTTTCCATTGTTTTTGAATTACTTGGCGCCGCAGTCGCTGTGTCAATCATTAAAATTTCAAACTCAGGTGATTCAGTCAGCAACATAAGTAACTTTATTAACTCAGGTTCTGCCCTTGCCATCATATCCGGAATATTAATATCTGTTGTCGTTGCATTTACCTGTGGGATACTGATCCAATATTTTGTAAGGCTTTTATTTTCATTTAATTATGAAAAAACCTTCAAATATTTCGGAGCTCTGTGGGGTGGAATTGCAATCACGCTTATTACCTATTTCATCCTGATTAAAGGAGCGAAAGGATCATCTTTCATGGCCGATGAAACCATTTCATGGATCATGAGTAATTCACTCCTGATCCTTGGAATCAGTTTTATAGGCTGGACCTTGCTTTTACAGGTACTTCAGCTGGTTTTCAAATTGAATATCCTGAAACTGATAGTACTTGTCGGCACCTTTGGTCTTGCCATGGCTTTTGCAGGAAATGACCTTGTCAATTTTATAGGTGTTCCTCTTGCCGGTCTTGAATCCTTTAAATCATTCTCTGCCAGTTCCGCAGGTGATCCTGCTTTTTTTGCCATGTCAGCATTAAAGGAACCGGTCAGGACACCTACATTATTTCTTTTAATAGCAGGAATAATTATGGTTCTGGCATTATGGCTATCAAAAAAAGCCCGTAGTGTTACAAAGACAGAAGTTAATCTGGGAAGACAGGATGACGGTTACGAAAGATTTGACTCATCTTTTCTGGCAAGGAACCTTGTCAGAGGATCCATTACGATAAACAGGTTATTTGAAAATATTATTCCAAAATCTGTTAAAAAATTCATTGGCAGCCGTTTTGACCCTAAACAAATAAAAAAATCCAGGAAGCATGAAGGGGTATCCTTCGATCTTGTCCGTGCATCTGTAAATCTTACAGTTGCCAGTGCCCTGATTTCATTTGCCACATCACTGAGACTTCCCCTGTCAACAACATATGTTACCTTCATGGTTGCGATGGGAAGCTCTCTTGCAGATGGTGCCTGGGGCAGGGAAAGTGCAGTCTTCCGCGTCTCCGGTGTTATTACGGTGATCGGTGGTTGGTTCCTGACTGCATTCAGTGCATTTACACTCGCTTTTCTTATAGCTTTCCTTATAAACTGGGGAGAAATTATTGCAATTGGATTGCTTATTGTTCTGATAGTCTTCATCTTTATAAAGACTTCTAGCCTGCACAGGAGAAGGGATGCAAAAGAAAAAATTGCTGATGGAGATATAGAGCTGAGTGAGATGACCGCCCCGAAGATACTGGAAACCTGTAATAAGAGGCTTATTAAGACTTTTCATTCGATGCAAAAGCTTTTCGACAATACCATTACGGGTCTTATCGAACTCAAGCGTAAAAAGTTAAAACAGGTTGTAGGTGAAGCAAAACATCTGAATAATGAGATAAAGGCCGACCGTAACAATCTTCACAAAATGATCCTGAAGCTCCATGAAGATGATGTGGAAACAGGACATTATTATGTTCAGGTACTGGATTATTTGAAGGAAACGGCAAATTGTCTGACACACATCGCCCAGCCTGTTTTTGAATATATAGACAATAACCATCCTCCCCTGAGTGAGGACCAGAGGAAGGAATTGCATGAACTGAGAAATAATATAACATCATTCTTTAAAGAATCTATAAATCTATTAAAAGAGGAAACTTTCAGGAATATGAATGAATTGATCAAAAAGCAGAAAAAATTACGGGATGAGATTTACAAACTTCAGAAAGGGCAATTAAAAAGAATCAAACGGCAGGAATCGGGCACCAAAATCAGTATTCTGTATATTGGCATTCTGAATGAATCGAAAAATCTTCTTCTGCATTCCGTAAACATGATCAAAGCCCAGAAAGATTTCCTGGAATTTAATATTCAAAATGGATTAAACAGGGAATCTGCAAAAAAGTAAGATGCCACAAATCATTAAGGCCTCCCCCATTCAGGTTTATCATAAACATTTTCTGATCTTTTTATCTTTTGGATATATTCCCCTGCCATTGCTTTTCCGAAGTTTATATGTATTGGTTATGTATAATTTCCGGATTATATTTTGCTGTACTGATATGATAAAACATAGATAATAATACGATGAAGACTGTTCGATCATTCTTTGTACTCGGCCTTTTATTCCTTGTACCATCAGGCATCATTGCTCAGAAAGATACAATCAGCTTTAAACCGGGCAGAGGAATAGTATCCGGCCGGATATTCGCCAACTTTTATACAGGTATTGGTGAAGGAGACAAATCATCTGCCTTTGAAGTCAGAAGGGCCTATTTTGGGTATAAAGCTCCTCTGAGCCATTATTTTTCCGCTGAGGTAAAACTGGATATCGGCAGCCCGAACGATCTCTCAGAGTACTCCAGAATACGCCGTTATGCCTATTTCAAAACGGCAGCACTTTATTATGAACGTAATAAATTATATTTCAAGTGTGGAATTTTCGATATTGATCATTTCGATCTTCAGGAAAAATTCTGGAATCACAGGTACATTTACAAATCATTTCAGGATGAACACAGATTTGGAAACAAAGCTGATCTCGGAGCTTCTCTTCGTTACAGGTTTTTTCAGCAATTATCAGCAGATATAACGATCATGAACGGTGAAGGATATACAGACCTGCAACGCGATAATTCCTTTAAAACAGGAACCGGATTAACCTTTACTCCACATCCTTCCTTAATATTCAGGGTATTTGTTGATTTTGTTAAAAAATCTGAATTAGAATCGACCATTTCAACCTTTGGAGGGTATACGCATGATCCTGTCGCCATAGGTTTGGAATATAATTATAAAATTAACAGGTATGATCTCAGCGGATATAACCAGAGCGGAATCTCATCCTATGTCATGTACCGGATCAGTAAACGGTTTGAGTTATTTGCCCGGTACGACAGGCTTGCTTCCGTCATCCTGCCTGAAGAGTCTGCACCCTGGAATTTAAAAGATGATGGCAGCGCCATCATAGCAGGAATACAATATCAACCTGTAAGCATGGTAAAAGTTGCACTGGATTACCAGGACTGGTATCCATGGGCTTCCAATATGCCAAATCTCACCTATATTTTCATTAACCTTGAAGTTTCCTTTTAAAACACTTTCTCATGAAGATCAAACTCAACCTGATAATATTTCTGATTGGAACATTTTTTTTATTGAATGATTGCAGGAAAAGTGACTATAATATCGACGAAGAATCGGTTATCAGGGACCTGGGACAGGGGACCGGTACAATTACATGGATCAGGGAGAAACATTATATTCTGGAAGGGCTGGTTTTTGTGAATGACGGACAGGTATTAACGATTGAAGCCGGTACAGTGATCAGGGCCCGCACCGGCCAGGGAACCGCATCAAGTGCACTGATCGTAGCCAGGGGTGGCAGAATCATGGCTGAAGGAACACCCTCCGACCCGATCATTTTCACCTGTGAAGGTGATGACCTGAAAGGTTCTGTTCCCGTGAAAGCCCGGGGATTATGGGGAGGTATTATCCTGCTTGGAAATGCCAGGCTTAATTCTGTTTATAATGAAAATTCCATTGAAGGTATGCCTGTATCAGAAGAGAACAGGATATTCGGAGAATACTTCTCTCTGGCAGATAATACCGTAACAGATCCTGGAATTGAATACACTGATAATCAGTATCAGCTTGTTCCCCGTAATATTATCTTCACCCGGCTCGCCAGTTACCCTTCCGAATGGTTTGAATCTGTGAATTTCAAAGGTGCATTCGGTACATTTAACTGGGCCTGGGACTGGACCCTTCTTAGCCAATCCGGGTTTTTAACAGATTAGGTAGAAACTATTATTTCGGGATGTCCCGGCAAAAGGTTCTCCACGGGTACCCCGGGGCAGCAGGCAGATGCTCCGGTTATTGATGCTCCGGTCTTAGCAGATCATTGATGGTCTTAACCGGGGTAAATGTCTCAACGGGGACTTCGACAAAAATGGTGTTCCAGTGCGCCATGGAACCATTCCATAATCCGGGCAGCTCCTGGGCTTTTACCGTAATTCCCCCGGCCGATTTTTCTGTGATCAGTCCCATTTCCGGATCCCTGTATTTGTGAAGATCGAACTTTTTACCATGAATGTCTCTTACACCACAAACAAGGTCAACAGGATTAAAATGGGTTGCATTATAAAATATTTCTTTCTGTTCAGGATCTGAATGATCAACCTGTGACGGTTCAATAATCTGTAAAGATAAATCATCTTCTTTGTTTCTGATCCAGAAAGGACCTCCACCCGGTTCACCCTCATTTTTTACCATACCACATACTCTTACAGGACGGTCAAGCTTCTGTAAAAGCAGCCGGCATAGTTCATTGGGTGAAATGCTTTTTATATCGAAAGGGTTGAGCCTGCATATATCTTTTCCCAGAAAAATGCAGATCTCAGCCAGCATTTGTTCATCAGGCACTGATCCTTTTAATATCTCAATATATCTGAAGATAGTTTTCTGATATTCCAGGAGGATTCCGGCAAGGAGTTTCTTATACCTGTATGTTTCTTTTTTAACCCTGTCGGGCGCTATGTTATCTATGTTTTTTATGAAGATGATATCATCATCAATATCATTCAGATTTTCAAGAAGGGCTCCATGTCCACCGGGCCTGAAAATAATTTCACCATTTTTATCCCTGAAAGGATTATTGTCCTTATCAACTGCAATGATATCCGTTGACATTTTTTGATTTGAAAAACTCACTTCATACCTGACAGAAAACATATCTTCATATTCATTCTTCACTTCTTTAAAATGGTTGATAAATGCCTCCATATGTTCAGGAGAAACAGTAAAATGTAGCTTTACTATATTTTTATCCGACCTTACCAATGCTGCACCTTCAACAAGGTGTTCTTCAAAGGATGTCCTCGAATGATCCTTATATGAATGAAATTTTATCAATCCTTTGGGTAATCTGCCATAACCGAGCCCTTCCTGTTCAAGGACCAACCTCAGCAGATCTGAATATCTGGCTGATCCCAACATATCCCTTACGGATAACTTCCTTTTTCCAGCTTCTTCTTCCAGGTCATTGTAAAATGCAAAATCTCTGATATGAGTAAAAAATTCATTTAAAAATCCGTTTTCCCTTACCCGGTCATTCTCTGAAAGTACCCCCTCTCCTTCCAGAAAGGTATAAAGATCTTTGAACATACGCGTTGCAGCACCGGAAGCCGGCACGAATTTTATAACTTCAAGATGCTGATGATATTTTTCCCAGCTCCTGATATATTGCTGTATCTCATATTCATCCGGGCTGATAATCCCGTTCCCAACTGTCGCAGGAGCTTCCAGATGAACTGGTGGGAATCCCCTGTGGAAATTCTCAAGTTGTTTTTCAATGGTTTCGAATGAAATACCTTTTGACTGTATTTGTTCTATATCTTTTTCAGAAAACATTATCTACATTGTTAAGTGTTAAATTAACGTAATATATTGTTGATTTCTGATAAACTTGTACATTCTCTGTGTTCCTCTGTGGTTTATCAAACACATTACCCAGGATCCACACTAACCGGGAACTGATAACTATTCTTCTTTAGCCTCAACAGCAAATTACTGCTGAACACTCAAACTATATTCCCTGCCCCTCCTGAGAGCATCCAGGTTAACATTCACAACCTCCTCCCCTTTTCTGCCGAAAATGTTCCTGATACCCAGTTCAAAACTGCTGTAGGAAATATCGATAAAAGGAGTAGCTGCTCCCAGAACAACCATATTGCTTGATTTTTTTGACCCTGCCTCCAATGCCAGTTTATCTGCATTAAAAGCTATACTATGGGAGAAATTGTTAATGGTTTGTTTAAGTTTATCCAGGTTGGGATAATCAGGGATATTTTCAACCGGAGTAAGATTTGTGATGAGCCATCCACCGGCTGAAAGATAGGGTAAATATCTGAGTGCCTCCATGGGTTCGACAGAAATGATCAGATCGGCATTCCCCAGTGGGATCAGATCAGATGCAATTTCTCTGTCGGATATCCGGAGGTTTGATTGTACTGAACCTCCCCGCTGGCTCATTCCGTGAACTTCTGCCTGTTTCAGGTAAAGATGATGGTGGAGTGCAGCCATACCAATTGAAGCGGCAATGGACAAAATACCCTGACCACCGACACCTGCCAGTATGATATCAATCTTCATGTTAATTGGTTAATTTTTATATGATAATTTTTTTTTTGCTGTTTGAATGCATTCGCGTTGTGCAATGATAACCGATACACCATCATATGCAAGTTCTTCTTTCATGATACCTACATTTTTATTATGATTTTTTTTCAACGGAATAATTGTCCTGATGTGTTCCGGCTCCACTCCTATACCCCGGCATATCTCATACAATCTGCCTGTTGCAGAAGATTTTTGCCCACCGGTCATGGCAGTGGTTGAATTATCTGAAATGATTATCGTTACCGGTGATTGTTCATTGATTGTATCGAGCAGGCCGGTCATACCGGAATGGGTAAAAGTTGAATCACCAATTACTGTTACAGCAGGCACCAGACCTGCATCTGCAGCACCTTTGGCCATGGTTACCGAAGCCCCCATATCCACACAGGTATATACTGCATTAAAAGGAGGTAAGGCCCCAAGGGTATAGCATCCGATATCTGAAAAAACACGGCCCTTGCCATAGTGATAGATTGCTTCGTTTAGTGCATTGAAAACATCTATATGACTGCAACCTTTACAGAGGGAAGGTGGACGGTTCCGCACAATATCGGGAACCTCAAATATTTTTTTTGAAGGGAGACCCAGAGCAGTAGCAATAAGATCGGGATTGAGCTCACCATCACGCGGTAAATAACCATCCATTCTGCCGTGAATGGTTCTGCCATCATCCATGAGGCCCCGTAACGACTCCTCCACCAATGGATATCCCTCCTCAATGACAAGTACTTCCTGGCAAAGGCTAAGAAATTCAGCCATCATATTCCGTGAGAGAGGATATTGTGATATTTTCAGAACAGTATAGGGAGGTAAATGGTCTTTAAAATTTTCAATTAAATAGTTATAGGCAAGTCCACAGGCTATAATTCCAGGATTATTTTCCTTTCCTGTTGTAAGCCTGTTAAAAGGGCTTCTCTCCGATTCATCTTCAAATAAGGATTGTTGACTGATCAGACGTTTATATTTCTTTCGTGCCATTGATGGAAGCAGAATGAACTGGGTTGGATCTTTTGGAAGGACCAGCTCGTTTTGCTTTACAACAGCCGATCTTGTAACGCCTGATCTGGAGTGTGCGAGCCGTGTTGTAATTCTTATCAGTACCGGGATATTATATTTTTCTGACAGGATGAAACCTGCGTAAGCCATATCATAAGCTTCCTGCTGGTTGGATGGTTCCAGTACCGGGATCATGGCAAATTTCCCAAAAAACCTGGAATCCTGCTCGTTTTGTGATGAATGCATGGATGGATCATCAGCTGCAATAATCATCAATCCTCCGTTAACACCCGTAATTGCAGCGTTAATAAAAGCATCAGCTGCTACATTGAGGCCAACATGTTTCATACAGGCTATCGCCCGACGACCCGCATAAGACATTCCCAGTGCAGCTTCCACGGCAGTTTTTTCATTGACCGACCATTCGCACCGGATCTTTCTGTCCTTTGACTGCGGAGATGATTGAATATACTCCATGATCTCGGTTGAAGGTGTGCCCGGATAAGCATAAACACCTGATAATCCCGCATCCATGGCACCCTGACCGATAGCTTCATCACCAAGCAGCATCAATTGTTGCATAACGACAGATTTTAATACAGTTCAGGAACTAAAGTAGGAAATTTTAACCTTGCTGCACAGGATATCTGTCATATTTCACCCGGAAACGATCCATGCTATAAAACATTAACCAAAAACTGTCAGAACAAGTTTCCGGCGATGCGGATGCTCCCTGAATTCGCAAAGGTAAATTCCCTGCCAGGTACCAAGATTAAGCCGGTGATCAGTAACCGGGATAGTGATGGATTGTCCCAGAAGAGATGCTTTGATGTGTGCGGGCATATCATCATCACCTTCAAGGGTATGTATAAAATAAGGGGCGCCCTCAGGTACAAGTCTGGCCATGAATGATTCAAAATCCTGTCTTACTGTCGGATCAGCATTCTCGTTAATGGTCACAGCAGCAGATGTATGCTTCAGGAGTATATTAAGCAATCCTGTCTGTGGTAAATCAGTGAGATTATTTGTAATCTGATCAGTAATAAGATGATAACCTTTACCATAAACTGGCAAACTGATCTCTTTCTGGAAAACCATGATTTCAGAATTTTGTTAAATGATCATGTAGATAAGAAGAAATATACTATGTCCAAAATTAGATTAAAAAAACGTTTAAATGATAACAATGTTTTTTTGGTTATTTTTAACCCCTGATTTACTGTTTGAGAAGGATGAAAAAAATTATAGTCATCTTTGTTTTATTCGTGATAATCTGCGAGTTGTCTTATTCTCAGAAAGAGAAACTCATTCAGTTATCAGGTGTTGTGAGAAATGAATTGCTTCAACCTGTACAATTCGCCCATATCGTGATTAAAAATAAAAACCGGGGGACGATCAGTGATTTGAATGGCATGTTTTCTTTTGTTGTTGAATCTCTGGATACAGTTCTTTTTACAGCAGTTGGATATAAAAGAGCCGGATTGGCGATCCCAGATACACTCACCAGATACCATCTTTCTGTTGATATATATATGGAAACTGATACAATCTGGATTGAAGAAGTTATTATTTTGCCATGGAAAACCTATGAAGAATTCAGGGAAGCATTTCTTAGTCTCGAATTACCTGATAATGATCTCAAAAGAGCATACAGGAATATCGCCCTGATCAAAGAACAAGTCTATTACCCTTCAGATAATCCTGACCCGTCACTAAATTATAAGTATATGCTTAAAGAGCAATACAATGATCTTTATACCAAAGGACAACTTCCTTATTACAGCATCTTCAATCCGCTGCGCTGGGCAGAATTTTTTAAGTATCTGGAAGAAGGCAGATTTAAAAATAAAAATAAGAGGTGAGTTGGGAGCTGCCCGCCCGTACCGAACGGTACGTTCCTGCCCGAATGACTCGGTCAGGCGGGCGGGCGGGGGAGCTGGCTACCTTAAAATTGCTTAAATATCCACGATTGTAAAAACTATTCATGACACAATTATATACCTGTTTATTAGTTTATATAATCTGATCAT
>CAZRHW010000012.1:0-13199 GCA_964599785.1 uncultured Bacteroides sp.
ATATTTATACTTAAAGGTGATAGCATCGGACAACCAAGAAACATGTTACATTCGGGCTGAAATGAGGGATTAAGCTGATTGGCCTGGGGTATACCGTACATATGGTAAAGTGTTGTACTTACCTGTCCGGAAGTATTAAAACTTAGTGTGGCCAGAATCCAGGCAATGATCAGAACATATCGGATTCGGACTGATGTAACCATAATATTTTTATTAAATTTCTGATAACGGATTATTAATTTCCTGTTGTTGATAGTTTTATAACAGCTTTGGCGCCCAATTTAAAATCAACGGTATAATCGGAATAAAATTTAACATATACCTGCCCTTCACCCGTTGTCTCAAAAGACCCATTAACGTTTGCATATTTTGTATTCCTTATCATATCTATGCGATCCGGGGGGAAATCAAGTGTAATTTTATTGTGAGTCGGAGCTATGACAACTCCATTTGCATCAAGTATGCCTGAAGGTAATATATTTTTATTCTCTTCCGTAAAAAGGGAATCCAGCACATTGTATGCAGAATCCATTAAAGTCACCAGTAAATTGATCTCTACCGGCATACCATTGTCTGTTTCAAGGTTTACATGTAATTCTTCAATTTCAAAATCGCTGTTTTCTTCAGGAATGATCCCCTTAAGATCAAAATTTACTGTATCGTCCAGGCCGAAATTTTCAGCCCGCAGATCCATGGGCAGGATCAATTCGTATTCAATGGAAATTTTACTGCTGTCCAGAATAAAGTTGGATATAACATTTCCTTTCGGATTAGTAATAAGGCTGGCACTGAAAACAAAATAGCTCAGATTTGTATTGGCTACTTCATCAATATTGGAGATATTATTATTGATAGATATTAAAGTGGGTACCGATTCTCCTACCTTGTCCATATCCGGGGCATTTACAATAAAGGGATTATATCCCGGACTGAAAGTAATATCAGTTGTTTCACCGGTATTTTCCGAATAGCTCTGAAGACCATCCAGTCCAAGGCCGAAAGGAAGACCAAAGGAATTGATAATATACAGGTTGAATTCAGGATCAGCCAGATCCACATATCCTTGAATATCACCTTCAAATAAGGATACATCCAGTGTATCATGATCTACTAAAAGTGTGTCGTAATCTCCGACATATCCAAATATATACTGGTACTCCATATCTGTAAATTTCATATTAACTTTAACCTGTTCACCTGCCATAATACCATTCCCGGAATGGATCAGTTCAAGATGAAATTTGACTTCAAGGAAAGCTGTATCAGGATCAGTTTGATTATCAAGCCATAAGGTAGTCCCAGCCAGAGATCGTGTGGTGTGCTCTTCAAAATTCCCCGAAAGATCACTGATGATTATCGTATCATGGTAATTTTCCTGACCCATCTTGATCTGATCCGAAGTGATGTAAAGTTGTCCCGTATGTTTAATAGTGGAAATAACATCAATATGCAGGACTCCGTTTTTAAGTCTAAAACTGTCTAATCTTTCATTATGAGTAAAGACAAAATCAAAATTCTCTGTTTTGTAATTATCGATAGTAGCACCGGTAAGACCGAGCGTGTCAGCAGGTATATCTGTGGGTGACCTGTAGAAATATACCTCCGGAAAATCAGAGTTCCCGATTTCAATTAATTCATCTGCCCGGAAAGATCCCAGAAAATCCCTGTACGCATAATAAAGCAGTCCCGTTGAATCAGAGTTCACATACCCTGTAGTATCAAATTCAAGTAACAGGTCTTCAAGTGAAAGGCTTCCGAAGGCGATGGGTCCGTTTATTGTGGGTGTCCACAGAATATCTGTATTGTAATCCTTTGTGAATTCATCCCGTAAACAGGATGTAATCAACAGCAGGCACGCAAAGAAGATTACAGGAGAGAGCGGTATCTTTCTGATCATATCATGAATGATTAATATCACATAATACAAGTTATAATAAATGACTCCGTTTGCAAGTTACAGGTTGCAAGGTACAGGTTACAGGTTACAAGTTACAGGTTACAAGTTACAGGTTACAAGTTACAAGTTACAAGGTACAGGTTACAAGTTACAAATTTTTTACTGAGTACCCGGATACCCGGGACGGCTCGATAAAAAAACTATAATTAAATTCATTGTACGGAATAATTATATAAAAAGTTATGTCCGCCTCCGACAATCAGGTTGAATCTACTCGATGAACGGCTAAAATTACTGATACTGAATTGTGTTGTCCCCCTTAAAGGGAAATTATTGTATATGCTGCCATTCGAATTGATAAGATAAATTTCGCCGGTCTTAATACATACAATTCCAATCTTAATATCCCCTGATGAAAACTGGTATAATACCGGAGGATAACCGATGTCTGATCTGAATATCCTTGAGAATCTTAATTTACGATCATTATTGTAGACCTTGAGCTCATCACCATCAGCAAAAATAAATTCCTTTTTCCCGTCCCCATCCAGGTCGGTATATTCAAAGTAATGTTCTGAACTGAATTCACCGGGGATGATTTCTTCAGTATGTCCGTCGAAATAAATGAAATGAACATGTCCTGCTGTATCTGTAATAGCTATTCTTGATCCTGAACCCGGGGAATCTAAATCAGATATGAAATCGTTATTCTTCGATACAGGGAAATGATCCTTCACATTTACCCTGATGGTTCCTCTCCGGTTAAGTATATAAATTCTGTACCTGTCGGCACATACAAGATAATCATTGTTACCCACCCTGAAATGATGGAGTGGCTTTTCAATGTTATACTCAGTCTTTTCGGCCTGCCACCCTTTTATCAACTGTCCATTTTTATCGTAGGCCCGGATTACCCGGTCCTCAGTGGCTATTATAAGCCTGTAGTTGCCATTCTTCTCATAATCAAACAGGGCCAGACCGTTTGTTGCAGGAGCCCTGAGATCAACCGGGAATTTTTCCACATTGTTCCCGTTCCTGTCAATTAAATAAATCCTGTTTTTCGTATTAAATAAATATTGAAGCTTACCATTTCCATAATAATCAATCTGATAGACATCACTCATAATCATGTCATCGATCTGCTGTTTCCACATTATCCGCCCCGATGTGTTAATCAGGTAAATTACATGATCTTCGTCCTGTAAGAAAATTTCTTTTTCATTTGTGTTATGATTGACCACAATTTTGGGTTTTAAATTAAAAGTATGATCAAGTCTGCTTTCCCATACCGTCTGTGGTTCATTAACTTCCCCCGGGGAATATTTTAAAAAAATATTATTATAGAACAGATCTCCCTCATTGGTGATCTGAAAAGCAAATGCCTGAAATTTGCTGATATGGTCTTTTTGCTCATCAATATTTCCGGCAGCTTTTTCATTCAGATACCTTTGCAGCAAATCGACAGATCCCGGGACATCCAAATAAATATAAATATTGGATCGCGTTGACAAAAAATTTGAAAATTTATTATACGCCAGATCACTGCTAAGATTATTCTGAAGAAGATTAGTATGAATATATTTTGACAGGGCCGGGATAGAATTGCCGAAAATCAGGTAGTTATCAAAAAAAGCACAATAATGATTATTGACTCCTGCAAAGGCATTTCCCAACAATTTCTTTGCCAGGAACGGGACAGGCATCTGATAAATATCAATTTGTACATCATTGTCGATCTGAGATTTCCGGATATAAGTATTGATATGTTTGCCTTCAATCTCTGCAGCACGTTCCAGTATTTTCATAATGTTATCCTGAGCCATGCTCCTGCTGACTGTTCGTAACACAAAAAATGTATTCTGGTCCCAATCATAATTTTTTACATCAGTAATCACAATACCGGCTTCTTTCTCAATAAATGAATAAAACATCTCCTCCAGATCAATATTATATTTTTTGTTTACAGCTTCAATTTCATTCTGATAATCTCTGAGGGTGCCTTTAATCTCGAGATACTGCCTGTACTCATTTTTAAATGTTCTGAAATCTTCAAGTCCGAGTATTACCATGCCAGCTAACTGTTCAGGTACAACTTTTTCTATTTCAATTTTCTGAGGTGACTGTTTCTGAAAAACGCCCAGGTACTTATTTTGTGTTTCCTCATAAGAGGTAAAACCATTCAATAATAAGGCATCCTTTCGAATGCTGGCATCCAATTCAGTCCACCCGGCAAAATCGGCCAGCTCCCCGGCAATATCCCTGTATTTATCTTTAAGAAGCAATGAAATCATTTCCGGGAAACTCTTGTAATTTATATAAATATTAGCTTCAACATTCTGTCCTGCCGTTCCTGCAACCCTTATAAATTGAGATTGCGTGGTAACATTGCTTTTCTGTTCCAATTGCCTTATAGCCTCCTCAACCAGGATCCCTGAGTGACTTGCTATGAATAAGCCCTGAGAAATTGTATAGGAAAAATTCAGCTGGATGTTTTCTGCCGACCTGACATCATAAATCTTCGTTCCCGAATATTTTCTTTGGGTTATGATCCCCTTCATGCCTGCTTCCTGTTCAATAAACAGACTGATATGCCTTTCATTATTAAAATGAAACAAGGGTATATAAACAATATAATCGAATTTATTCTTTCCTGACTGGTGAAAGGAAAGATTTATATTCTGTCTCCTGTAAATATCATTTACCTGGGGATTTGTTCTGATAGTCGAATCAATCTTAAGCAACTGATTGTTTAAGTGTTTTATTGAAGAGAAGGAAATCAATTCATCCCACATATCATTTTCCTCCAGGATGGTTCTGATATCCTTCTGCGGATCATGGCTTGTGATAATCAATGATGCATCAACCGGTATTGCCTCCATAATATTCGCAACTTCAATATTTTTTCGTTTTAATGCAAAGTATCCTATGATTACAATTGCAATAAATAATACCAGGATGATCCATATAAATAACTTTCTGATCATTAGTATTGGTCGGTATTCAAATAATATAAACTTATAAAATTATATGAATAATAGGAGATTTCCCGGTTCTTCATTGTTAGCAATTAACTGATAATCCGAATAAACTGATACTTAAAGGTTGTATATTTCTTTATTTCTTCTGAAGATTGTTATTTTAACATGTTGGATTTCAATATTTTATCAAACTGGCTCAACAATAATATTTTTCTTTTGTACATTCAATCACCACCATCTTCGCGTCAGTCCTCTTTTGCAATCAATGTTAATATTTTTCATTCTCAATACAAGTATTTTAACCATCCTGTTCAAATCCCATGATAATTTTTTATTTTTATTCTGGTTTGTTATATGTCGTTTTAGTTTTTCCAGGATTATTTTTATTCTCCATTTCCAGTACCGGTCAACCGGCAATGCAATGCTTCAGATTTATGGTAACTAATTTTGAAGAAAACATTTCGTCACACACATTTCCCCTGGCTCACCCCCCTTGCCTATACTACCGTTTCGGCAGGCAGGTTGTCCCCCCTTTCCCGCGAGAGAGGGGTGAATCAAAAGGGGGGAGAGTCCGTAAAACCATGAAACCCGGAATTTTGTATTTAATTTCAATCGCATTAATATTTCTTAATTCATTTCATGTACTTGCATCCGATACAATCCAGGTTCAGTCTTCAATCATTACGCCAACAGATTCTTATTGCCTTGCCAGGCCAATCCGTTCCGGGGATGGACAGTATCAGATCGCAAAACTTGAACTTCCTGAACCTGTAAGGGTTTTTGTATCTGACTCTGCAGGATTGCCGGCTGAAGGTGTTGAAGTATTTTTCACCATCCTCTCTCAACCGCCGGGTTCATATGAATTCAGTATTTCTCCAAATTCCGGTTATACTGATTCATTGGGATTTGCGACGGCCAGGGTAAAACTTGGTACAATCCCTGGGGATTACCAGATAAGTGCCAGGATTGAAGGAAAATTTGGACAGGATATCCTGATATACAGTTTTCATGCCCGGAAATCCAACTGGTTTATCATGCTTATCATTGGATTATTAGGTGGATTGGGATTGTTTTTCTTCGGCATGAAAATGATGAGTACGGGAATGCAGAATTCAGCAGGTGACAGGATGCGGATCATTTTGAGTAATCTGACCTATAACAGGATCATAGCCCTCGGAGTCGGAACGTTTGTTACAACAGCTATCCAGAGTAGCAGTGCTACCTGCGTCATGCTTGTCGGATTTGTTCATTCAAAACTTATGGAATTCAGGCAAACAATCGGCGTCTTGCTTGGTGCAGCCATAGGTACAACCATCACTGCCCAGATCATTGCTTTTAAGCTGGCTGATTATTCATTGCTGATTGTTGCTGCCGGTTTAAGCCTTTATCTTTTTGTGGGTAAGCAGAAGATTAAAAACATTGGCGAAACGATTCTTGGTTTTGGTATCCTGTTCTTTGGCATGCAAATCATGTCTGAATCGATGTACCCGTTGAGAACATTTGCTCCTTTCATCAACGTATTATATACACTTGAAAATCCTTTACTTGGGTTGCTTGTGGGAACATTATTTACTGCACTTATTCAAAGTAGCAGTGCATTTATTGGTATTGTTATTGTCCTTGCCGGCCAGGGACTCATAAGCCTTGAAGCTGCCATACCCCTTCTTTTAGGTTCAAATATCGGAACAGCCGTGACAGCAATCCTGGCAAGTTTAAATACCTCATCTGAAGCAAAGAAAGTTGCCCTGGCACTGACAATCTTCAAAATAATTGGTGTATTGCTTATTATCTGGTGGATCCCCGTTTTTGCCAGACTGGTTGAGGCCATTTCCCCAAAAGGCACCCCCGGTCTCGATGAAATAAGTAGTCTTTCAGAAATCCTTCCCCGGCAAATTGCTAATGCGCATACCCTTTTTAATGTATTCCTGGCAATGGTTTTCCTTCCTTTTACCACCCTTTTTTCCCGGTTTGTGGATTGGATCATCCCCATGAAAGAAACTTATGTTAAGACAGAAGAAGAAATTGAGACAACCTATCTTGATTTCAACCTCATTAAAACCCCATCGCTTGGAATAAGCCTTGCTAAGGAGGAGGCTTTACGCGTCGGACGGTTTGTCCTGGATATGGTAAAGGGTGTCATTAAAGCATTTACCGATAAAGATGAAACCGTGATGTCCAAAATGGAAAAGAGGGAAAGACAGGTGGACTTCCTGGTGACTGAGATCAACCAGTACCTGATGAGAATTACACGGGGTAATATTAATGATCAAAGAATCAATGAAGCTTTCCAGATTATGTATACTGTCAAAGAGTTTGAACAGATCGCCGATGTTGTTTCAAAAATACTTTTTAAGCGTGCCCGTACATGGCTTTCCAGTGAGCTTGTTTTCTCAGATGAAGGTAAAACAGAACTGATTGAATATCATGGTAAAGCAATAAAACAGATTTCCCGTGCAATTGAAGTATTTCGTGAAGTTAATCTTGAGAAAGCGCACGAAATGAAGGCTAAATATAAAAAATACAGGGCTCTGGCCATTGAGCTGGAAAAACATCATTATGAAAGATTGCGCGAAGAGATTGCCCAGACTGTTTCAAGCAGTGAAACACATCTGGAGCTGATCACAACATTCCGTACCATTGCCGGTCTTGCGACAAACATCGCCAGGATGTTTATTGAATGGAGTTTGGGGGAAGATCAAATAAACATCAATCATGGAAATACAAAAGATTGATCCAAAAATAGATGAAAGCTGGAAAAAGCTGCTCATCGATGAGTTCAGTTTGCCCTATTTTTATTCCCTCAAACAATTTCTTGTCGAAGAAAAAAAACAATACGTAATTTTCCCTCCCGGCCCTTATATCTTTGCGGCTTTTAATATAACACCTCTTGAATCTGTCAAGGTTGTTATTCTTGGTCAGGACCCTTATCATGGTAAAGGTCAGGCCCATGGATTATGTTTTTCAGTGCCCCATGGGATTACCCCTCCTCCCTCACTGATCAATATCTTTAAAGAGATCCGGGATGATCTGGGAATTCCCGTGCCTGCTCATGGCAATCTGCAATCATGGGCTGAGCAGGGTGTGCTGCTCCTGAATGCTACCCTTACCGTCAGAGCAAATCAGCCCGGTTCACACCAGAACAAAGGATGGGAAATGTTCACAGATACCGTTATCAGGAAATTATCGCTCGAAAGGGAAGGGCTGGTCTTCCTTTTATGGGGTAAATTTGCCCGGGCAAAAGAATACCTGATCGATACAGGAAAGCACTTTGTCCTGAAAGCGGCCCACCCTTCACCATATTCCGCGAGTGCAGGATTCTTCGGATGCAGGCATTTCTCAAAAACGAATCAAATATTAAAAGAACAGGGGAAAAAGGAAATAAATTGGGAATTATCATGAGATTCATTTTTAATATCTTCACGATTATATCCGGTTTGTTATTCATGTTATATCAGGTTACTGATGAAAGTTTCCGCGAAAAACAGAAACAATATAGCCGTGTCAAAGTTGCTTATGATGAAAAATATGATCTGCTCATGAGTGAACTTGAGTCGATTGGGATCAATGATTTTAACATGGAGATTTTTATCCGGGCATTCAAGCAGGAACAGATCCTGGAAGTATGGGTGCACGGGAAGGATTCATCCCGATTCATGCTTTTCAAAGAATATGCGATCTGTCAATCTTCAGGGAAACCCGGGCCCAAAAGGCGGGAAGGTGATCTGCAGGTACCGGAAGGATTTTACCGGATAAGGGATTTTAATCCATACAGTAACTTTTATCTTTCCCTTGGCATAGACTATCCAAACAGATCAGACAGGATCCTATGTTATCAGCCTGCTCCGGGGGGAGACATCTATATTCATGGTTCCTGTGTTACGATTGGTTGTATTCCTGTTACCGATGATAAAATAAAAGAACTTTATGTCCTTGCCGTTGAAGCCAGAGCAAATGGACAGGATAATATCATGGTCCATATTTACCCGTCGGCACTTTCAGGAGAATCATGGGATAACCTGAATAATCTTTACTTTGATAACCAGGAACTTCTGTATTTCTGGAATCAGTTAAAAAAGGGATATGATTATTTTGAGTCAAATTATTTATTGCCAGAAGTATCTGTTTCTTCAAACGGGGATTACATTATTACTGACGCATGGTAGGATTAAAATAAGGATATAATTGAACCAAAGATCATTATATGGAGCCGCGCAGCAACGCTGCTCTATATATATTTATATATCAATAATTTTTATTCGGCGAACAACGTGTTTTTAATTACTCCATTTCTGGTTACTTTGGCACAGGTTTTGTATTTATTACATTGACAGTTCATCCAGCATATACCTGAAGGAGCACTTTCAGGGCACCGGGTCAAAACCCGGTTTTTTTATTTATGGAAAGGTCTGTAACCAATAATCTCCCTCACATCATGGAGGGTTTGTGAGGCGCTTGCCCTGGCTTTTTCAGCACCCATTTTAACTACCCTGCCGATATAATCATCATTGGAATAAATTTCCAGTATTCGTTCTCTCAGTGGCAGTGTCAGATTGATAATATCCTCTGCAAGCTGTTTCTTCAATTCACCATAACGGATTTTACAGGTGTTATACTGTTCAAGGAAATATTTAAAAGTATCCGTGGAAGAAACTACCTCAAGTATGGTAAAGATATTCCTTACTGGTTCGGACATTTTCTGGTTTGGTTTTACCGGACCGGTATCAGTGACCGCACGCATGACTTTTTTCCTTATCAGGTCGGGGGAGTCTGCTAAAAAAATCCCGTTCCCCTCTGTTTTCCCCATTTTTCCTGTACCGTCAAGTCCCGGTATTTTTATCAGATCCTTACCGAAATTAAACGGCTCTGGCAGAGGGAAATAATCGACTTTATAGATTGTGTTGAACCGCCTGGCAAATTTTCTTGTCATTTCCAGGTTCTGTTCCTGGTCCTTTCCAACCGGCACCTTATTAGCTTTATGAATAATAATATCAGTAGCCATCAGGACCGGGTAAGTCAATAAACCCGCATTGACATTGTCGGGTTGGGTGCGTACTTTTTCTTTAAATGTTGTTGTACGCTCCAGTTCCCCGACATATGCATTCATATTCAACAGAAGATAGAGCTGTGAAACTTCCGGTACGTCGCTCTGGACATATAATGTAGCTGTTTCAGGATCGATTCCTGCTGCGATATATTCTGCAAGTACCTGCTTGATATTACCATGCAGGTCATCCGGCGTTGGATAAGTTGTAAGAGAATGAAGATCAGCTACGAAGAAAAAGCATTTGTAATCAGACTGCATTCTGACAAAATTCCTGACTGCACCAAAATAATTACCCAGGTGTAGATTTCCGGTCGACCTTATCCCACTTAAAACCGTTTCCATTTTTATATCGGCTTTTATTTTTTGAAGTACAAAACTAACAATTGTTGGGCAAAGAATAATCCTGTTAATGAATTATCTGCGAAATCTGCGATCTTTTCTGCGATTATCTGCGAGAAGCCTTTTTCCGGCTATAAAATAATTAATCGGTGATGATTTGAAACAATTGACGTTCAGATCAGATAAGATGTTTGTCTAAAAATCCTAATTTTACATTAAAATATCAGTTATGACCTCAACCAGGCAGAATAAAGTGGCTCGTTTGATTCAGAAAGAAATGGGAGATATTTTCCTGCGTGAAAGCAAAGTTCTTTTCAACGGGAAGATGATTACCGTAACAGTAGTAAGAATGACCCCTGACCTGGGTCTGGCCAGAATTTATTTATCTGTATTCCCTCCGGATAAAAATGAAGATCCTCTTTTTGAGGTGCGGGAAAAAACACCGAGACTACGACATGAACTTGGTAACAGGATCAGGCATCAGCTCCGGATTGTTCCGGAACTTGTGTTCATGATCGATGATTCCCTCGATTATGTCGAAAATATTGAAAGATTGCTGAAAAAATAATCTCATTATGCAATATGATCCCATTAAAAAAGGGCTTGGTAACTTCTTTAACCGATCCCCCTGGTTGAGAATATTGTTTTACCGGCTTCTTAATCTTTTACTGCTCAGAGCCTGGTATATTAAAAAGGAGCTCAGAAAATTCAGGGATCAAAATCAGGGGAACATCAGCGTACTGGATGCCGGCTCCGGATTTGGACAGTACACCCATTATATGGCAGGTCTATCACCGAAGTGGCAGATCAGGGGAGTTGATGTCAAATCTGAGCAGGTTGAAGATTGTAATAATTTCTTTAAGGAAATCGATAAAGATAACCAGGTCTTTTTTGAGGTAGCTGACCTCACAGGTCTGGATGAAAAGGAATCATATCACCTGATCCTCTGTGTTGATGTGATGGAACATATTGAGGATGATGTGAAGGTCTTCAGAAACTTTGCCAGGGCAATTCATCCTGGAGGATTGTTACTGATCTCCACCCCTTCAGACCAGGGTGGCTCAGATGTCCATGATGAAGGGGATGAATCATTCATTGAAGAACATGTCAGGGATGGATACAATATCAATGAAATAGAAGAAAAACTGAGGTCTGCCGGATTTTCAAACATCGAGATAAAATACTCATATGGCATGCCCGGTAAGATCTCATGGAAGATTTCCATGAAATATCCTGTTATGCTGCTTAACTTTTCAAAACTGTTTTTCATCATTCTACCATTATATTATATATTAACCTTCCCATTTGCCATGTTATTTAATCTCGCAGATGTCAATATGAAACATAATTCCGGAACAGGACTGATTGTAAAAGCCTATAAGATTTAATTAATACATGAATTTACCATTCTATATAGCCAGGAGGTATCTGTTAGCAAAGAAGTCCCAGAATGTGATCAACATTATTTCCGGCATTTCGGTCATCGGTATGGCAGTGGGAACCATGGCCCTGATCATTGTATTGTCTGTATTCAATGGATTTGACGAGTTGATCAAATCGCTCTATAGCACTTTTGACCCGGAAATTAAGATCACCCTGGCTGAAGGAAAAACTTTTTCACCTGTCATAACCGGATTTGAAGAAATCAGAAATCTCCGGGGAGTTCATTATTTTTCTGAAGTGCTTGAGGAAAATGTTTTACTTCGTTATGGTGACAGACAATACTTAGCTACCTTAAAAGGGGTGGATGATGATTTTGCAGATGTCACGGGCATTGATACCATGATCGTGGATGGAGCGTTTGAGCTGATGGATCAAAACCGCCCCTATGCCGTTGTCGGTCAGGGTGTGGCATATTATCTTGGAATCGGACTGAACTTTCTCAATCCCCTCAATATTTATTCTATTAAAAGAACAGAGAATATTTCTGTAAATCCTGAACAGGCCATCAACCGGAAATTTATCTTCCCGTCCGGGATCTTCAGTATTGAGCAGGAACATAATGTCAAATATGTTATTGTGCCCATATCATTTGCCAGGGATCTCCTGGGATACAGTGATGAAGTCAGCGCTGTTGAAATAAAATTATACCCCGGGGCCGATCAAAATGAAGTGCAGGAGGAAATCCATTCCATACTCGGTAATGAATACCTGGTTCAGAACAGGAATGAACAGAATGAATTGTTTTACAGGATTATGAAATCAGAGAAATGGGCCATATTTTTCATTCTGACATTTATCCTGATTGTAGCTTCTTTTAACATCATTGGTTCCCTTACCATGCTTATCCTCGATAAAAAAGAAGATATCAATACATTAAGGAGTCTCGGTGCATCCAATAAGCTGATCCGTAAAATTTTTCTCCTGGAGGGCTGGATGATTTCCATCCTGGGAGCCATTTTTGGCCTCATCATCGGATCCCTTATCGCCTGGCTACAGGCAAAATATGGTTTCATCAAGCTGAACAGTTCAGGTTCTTTTATCATCGACGCTTACCCGGTAGTCTACAAATTCCCCGATGTGATTAAAATCTTCACTACTGTCCTGTTAATAGGACTGCTGGCAGCATGGTATCCGGTGAGGTATATCTCGAGGAAATTCCTTGATGCGAACTAGAATCCCCCAGTGCAACCATTTTATTGTTTTAAAAGTCTAATAAACAATAATTTGCTATTTAATGTTGTGTTGTTTTAACGAAATGATTGGCTTAATTTGTTTAAAATTCGTGAATTCGTGGCTGTAGAAATTTAATAATCAACATTTAACAAAAAATTACCGGTGATCTAAATCACCGGAATTTATTAACTTTAATCACTGTTCCTCAAATAATTAAGCAGAAATAAGTACATACTTTTACAGGCTTAGATGGATAGAGGCATTGCTGATGTGAATAAAATACTGATTTATAAGGGTAACCAAATATCTATTTTTGGAATAGAAT
>CAZRHW010000013.1:0-12938 GCA_964599785.1 uncultured Bacteroides sp.
GCGGTATAATCAGCGGACATCCGCCCTGTTCACCCTGTGAAATAATTTTGCTTGCCCTGTGAAATATTTTTAACTTTTTAAACACCCTCCTTAATTTTTACGCAAATCTTTGTGGATGTTAAAAAGCCCAGTTAACCAAGGAGAGCGGGTGATGAAATAAATATTTGAATTATGTTTGAACTGGAGAAAATATTACTTTTATAAAATAATAAATTTTAATTCTAAAATCTAACAAATAAAATCATGAACGTTCCTGAAGACCTTAGGTATACTGAAAAACATGAATGGATCCGGAAAGATGGCGATGAAGCTGTCATTGGAATTTCTGATTATGCACAGGGTGAATTGGGCGATATTGTTTTCGTAGAGATCGAAACTGAAGGGGAAAAACTTTCAAAAGGTGAAACTTTTGGTACAATCGAAGCTGTTAAAACGGTATCGGACCTTTTTATGCCCGTGTCAGGATTGGTTACCGAATTAAATCCTTTACTTGAAAATACTCCTGAACTGGTGAATAAAGACCCTTATGGAGAAGGCTGGATGATCAGGATCAAAGTGGAGAACCCTGAGGAAATTGATGAATTATTGACCCCGGATAAATACATCGCACTGATTTCCGGATAAATACCTAAAGTTTCTTTTTTACCTCTACTTCTTTATATCCTTCAATGATATCACCGGGTTTGATATCATTGAAGTTGTCAACATTTAATCCACATTCAAGTCCTGAAGTAACCTCTTTAACATCATCCTTGAATCGTTTCAGTGATCCCAGCAAACCAGTGTAAACTACGATCCCATCACGAATGATCCGGACTTTGGCATCCCTGGTTATTTTACCTTCTTTAACCATACAGCCTGCGACAGTTCCGATCTTAGTAATCTTAAATACCTCTTTAATTTCTAAAGTAGCCAGAATTTCCTCTCTTATTTCAGGTAATAACATTCCTTCCATCGCAGATTTAATTTCCTCAATGGCATCATATATTACCGAATAAAGCCGGATATCAATTTCCTCCTTTTCTGCAAGTTTCCTGGCCGCCATGGAAGGCCTTACCTGGAATCCTACAATGATTGCATTGGATGCGGCTGCAAGAAGAACATCAGACTCAGATATCTGTCCAACAGCTTTGTGGATAATATTTACCTGTACCTCATCTGTTGACAGTTTAATAAGCGATCCGGATAAGGCTTCAACCGATCCATCCACATCACCCTTGATGATAATATTTAGTTCCTGGAAATTCCCAATGGCTATTCTCCGGCCGATCTCATCAAGTGTAATATGTTTATGCGTTCTGAGTTCCTGTTCACGTTGTAGTTGTTCTCTTTTATTGGCTACTTCTTTAGCTTCACGATCACTTTCCATGACATTAAACCTGTCACCTGCCTGTGGTGCACCGTTAACACCCAGCACGAGAACGGGTGTTGCAGGACCAGCTTCCGTTATTTTCATTCCACGCTCATTATACATAGCCTTGATGTGCCCATAATGTGAACCAGCCAGTATCACATCTCCCAGTTGCAAGGTTCCATTCTGCACCAGTACTGTGGATACATATCCCCGTCCTTTGTCAAGCGCTGATTCAATGACTGTTCCCAGAGCAGGACGATTGGGATTAGCTTTAAGGTCAAGTAATTCAGCTTCCAGCAGTACCTTTTCAAGTAAAAGTTCAATATTGATACCATTCTTTGCGGAAATTTCCTGTGATTGATATTTACCTCCCCAATCCTCAACTAACAGGTTCATTTTTGAAAGCTCTTCTTTGATCTTTTCAGGATTCGCATTCGCTTTATCGATTTTATTGATGGCAAAAACGATCGGAACACCGGCTGCCTGAGCGTGATTGATGGCTTCAACAGTCTGTGGCATCACACCATCATCTGCAGCTACAACAATAATGGCTACATCTGTTGCCTGGGCTCCTCTCGCACGCATAGCCGTAAAAGCTTCATGGCCGGGAGTGTCCAGGAAAGTTATTTGTTTGCTGCCATCAAGAAATACACTGTAAGCACCAATATGTTGGGTGATCCCTCCGGCTTCTCCCGCAACGACGTTAGTATTGCGAATGTAATCGAGTAATTTTGTCTTGCCATGATCTACATGACCCATCACAGTAACGATCGGAGGACGGGGAAGAAGCTCATCAGGGTCATCTTCTTCCTCGATGACCGTACCCTGTCCATCAACACTGGTAAACTCAACTTTATAATTAAATTCTTCCGCGATGAGTAACAGGGTTTCAGCATCAAGCCGCTGATTGATAGAAACAAATAAACCCAAATCCATACAGGCTGAGATGACTTCAGTGGCACGAACATTTATCAGGGAAGCCAACTCACTAACAGAAACAAACTCAGCAACTTTGATGATGTTCTTCTGCTCTTCCTGTTTCCTCTGTTCTTCCTGGATTTTCTGACTTGCCGATTCTCTTTTTTCCCTTCTGTATTTGACTGCTTTCGATTTACCTCTGGCAGATAGACGGGCAAGTGTATCTTTTATTTGTTTCTGGACCTCCTCCTCACTGACTTCCAGTTTAGCGTGTATCTTTCTCTTTTTACCGGGTTTTTTCTGTAGTTGAGGTTCGACTGTTTTATTATGTTTTTTCTCCAGATCAACACGTGAAGTATCTTTTTTAATGCGTTTCCGTTTCTTTTTCCGGCTCTTTTCAGATTCCCGTCTATCAGTTACATGAACCGGCAGATCTATCTTACCAACAACTGTAGGACCCGTCAGTTTTTCAACTTTGAACTTAATGAAATTTATATCCTCTTCCTCCTGCTTTGGCGGAAGTTCTTCAACCAGTTCCTTCTCTTTCTCAGGTTCGGGCTCCTCAATATCTTCTGTAACAATTATTTCCTCTTTCTGAATTTCAATAACTTCATCTTCCTTTTTATCCTCAGTTTTTTCTTTATCCTTTGGTTTTTCCCTAACTGAATCCAGATCAATTTTCCCCACAACCTTTAAATCAGTCTCCTTTTCGACTTCAGGCTGTAATTGCTTTTCCTGTTTCTTTTCTGTAAGTTCCTCAACCGGCTCCGAAGTTTCCTCAACGTCCCGGTCGGATTTTATCAGCTGCCTGTCAACATCAGTCTTTTCAATTACCTGCTGATCTGTACTTTCTTTTGCAGCATGGTCAATTTTTACTTTCCCTGTTGTATCCTTGATCAATACTTCTTCATCTGCCTCAGAAGGGGGTAATCTTTGCTGGTCAATATCATTGATTGAAATAGTTTCTTTTTTATCCCTAAGTGTTCTCAGGCTAAGTCTTTCAGATTCTTTTTTTGCGGATATATCTGAGCTGTATTCATGTATCAGGATATCATATACATCAGGTGAGATTTTTGTATTAGGGTCAGGATCAAGGGTATAGCCCTTCTTATTCAGGAACTCAATAATTGTACTAATACCAACATTAAATTCCCGGGCAATCTTACTCAGTCTTGTCACTTTTACATCCGTCATACTTCTGATAATATTTACCACCCGCTTAAAAAGTCAGAAAAGCCAGTAAAGATAAGACTTAACAACAACTATTCAAATTCAGCGCGCAATATTTCAACCACTTCGCGAATAGTTTCCTCTTCAAGATCTGTTCTCTTAACCAGATCTTCAATTGAAAGATCCAACACACTTTTTGCTGTATCACAACCAATAGCCTTGAGTTCATCAATAACCCATCCTTCTATTTCATCTGCAAATTCCTCAAGATTAACATCTTCTTCATCTTCTGTCCCGGCTTCACGATAAACATCAATCTCATAACCACTGAGTTGACTGGCCAGCCTGATATTCAAACCACCTTTACCGATTGCAAGAGACACTTCATTCGGTTTCAGGTATACCTCAGCCTTTTTCTCACTCTCTTTAAGTTTTATGGAGCTGATTTTTGCCGGGCTCAGTGCTCTTTGGATAAACAACTGATTATTATTTGTAAAGTTGATGACATCAATGTTTTCATTTTTCAGTTCCCTCACAATACCATGGATTCTTGAACCTTTCATCCCCACACAGGCACCAACCGGATCAATCCTTTCATCATATGATTCCACCGCAACCTTTGCCCTTTCTCCAGGGATCCTGACAATTTTTTTGATTGTGATTAATCCATCAAAAATTTCAGGCACCTCAAGTTCGAAAAGTCTCTCAAGAAATACAGGTGATGTTCTTGACAATACGATAAGCGGATTATTGTTTCGCATTTCCACCTTAATCACAACAGCTCTGATTGTATCCCCTTTCCTGAAATAATCCGACGGTATCTGTTCTGATTTCGGAAGGATGAGTTCATTACCTTCATCGTCAAGTACAAGGATCTCACGCTTCCAAACCTGATAAACTTCTCCTGTCACAATTTCCCCTATTCTGTCCTTATATTTCCCATAAACATTGTTCTTTTCCAGATCCAGAATTCTGGAAGTAAGGTTCTGACGAAGACTCAGTATTGCTCTTCTTCCAAAATCATTAAGCTTAACCTCATCGGTCACCTCCTCACCCACCTCATAATCTGTATCGATCTTTTTTGCCTCCGAAAGTGTGATTTGAATATTGGAGTCTTCTATCTCAGCATCATTCACCACCTCGCGATTTCTCCAGATCTCAAAATCCCCCTTATCGATGTTGATAATGATATCAAAATTTTCATCAGTGCCAAACTTTTTCAATAGCATACTTCTGAATACATCTTCAAGAACACTCATCATGGTTGCTCTGTCAATGTTTTTCAGTTCTTTGAACTCTGAAAAAGTATCGATCATACTTGAATGGTCCATCTCTGTTCCCTCTTTAAAAATTTATTTTGACCTTTGTCGATTTTATATCAGAGAATAATAAATACTCTGATTTATTCACCTTATTTTCCCTTTTACTTTTTTTTATCTTTTCAGTTATTTCCAGAAATAATCCGGTGTCATCCACACGTGTCAACCTGCCACTTACTTTTATTCCGTCTTTTTTGATCACATCAACCTCTTTACCAATATTCTTCAGATACTGCCGGAAAACTATCAAGGGTGCACCAACTCCCGGCGAGGATACTTCAAGGTCAAAGTCTTCTTTATCTCTGTTCATCCTGGAACCCAGCAACCGGTTTACCCTGGCACATTCTTCAATGTTTATACCTTCCTGTTTATCGATTAAAATCCTGATGCGGTTGCCTTTACTGATATTGACATCCACCAGGAACAATCCCGAATCCTTCAGAATTGTTTCGATGGCATAATGTATATCCTCTTCTTTAAGCATCTGAAACTATTAATAAAATAGGGGACTCGCGTCCCCTTCCGCACAACACCCCTACTTTCGAGGTGCAAAAGTATAAATTATCGTTGAATAAACAAAATACGGGAGATACAACCTGTTATACCATTGATATAATTAATGAACGGCCTTCTCGTTAAATATTAATATAAAAAACATATTTTTGCGTTCTAATATACCCATGCTATTGTGCACTCCTCCACCAAGAATAAAAGAAAGATTATAAACGATCCTGTTCATGGCTTTATTAATATTTCTTATGATATTATTTTTGACCTGATCGAACATCCGTTTTTTCAGAGGCTTCGGCGAATTAAACAACTCGGACTGACCAGTTTTGTTTATCCGGGGGCTACACACACCCGGTTTCAACATGCTCTTGGGGCCACTTACCTCATGAATACTGTCATCAATGTCCTTCGCCAGAAAGGTCAGGATATTTCCGACCACGAAGCTGAAGCTGCCAATATAGCCATCCTGCTTCATGATATTGGACATGGTCCCTTTTCGCATGCACTTGAAAGTACAATCATAAAAGGTATCCATCATGAAGAGCTTTCCCTTCTTTTTATGAATGAACTGAACAACATATTCAATGGCCGGTTAGACCTGGCAATCCAGATCTTTACCGACCGATACCATAAAAAATTTCTTCACCAGCTTGTTGCCAGTCAGCTGGATATGGATCGCCTGGATTACCTTAAAAGGGATAGTTTCTTTACCGGTGTTACAGAAGGAGTGATTGGTTCAGACCGAATCGTACGGATGATGAATGTCGCTAATGATCAGCTTGTCGTTGATGTCAAAGGAATTTATTCGATTGAAAAGTTCCTCATTGCCCGCCGTTTGATGTACTGGCAGGTTTATTTTCATAAAGCAGTACTTTCCGCCGAATTATTGCTCGTTAAAATACTGACCCGGGCCAAGGAACTTGCAGGAATAAATGTCCACCTATTCTCCACCCCGGCACTTGAATATTTTTTATATCATGATATCTCCCGGGATAATTTTATTTCGGGATTAAATGGTTCACTTAAAAGCAGCCCCGGTATTGCTTCAGAAAAAACATTGCTGTCCCGCTTTGCCATTCTCGATGACGATGATATCCTTTCTTCTGCAAAAAGTTGGACTGTCCACCAGGATCCCGTTTTGTCAAGATTATGTGATAAGCTCATGAACAGAAAATTGTTCAGAATTGAGCTGCAAAAAGAAGAATTCAGCAAGGAACGGATCAACCGGTTACGCAAAGCAGTTATGCAGACATATGGCATTGATGAACAGGAATCGGACTATTTTGTCTTCACCAGTACCATATCTAATTATACATACAGTGCAGATGATGAGAGAATTCAAATCCTCTTTCAGAATGGTGAACTGAAAGATGTAACTGATGCATCCGATATGCTTGATATGTCGATTTTATCAAAAACAGTAACAAAACACTATTTGTGTTATCCGAAAGATATATCGGTTTGAGAAAATAACAAATCAGCCACCATGAGTGATACAGCCCCATATATTTACTTTTCAATATCTTTGGTTTAATCGCACGAAGCATAACATTAATAATTCAATAACTATGGAATTCACAGCAAAACAGATTGCCGAAATTTTAAATGGTGAAATAGAAGGCGATCCTGACATAAAGGTCAGTAATATTTCAAAAATTGAGGAAGGTAAAGAAGGAACGCTTTCATTCCTTGCGAATCCTAAATATGAAAAATATATCTATGATACTGCCTCATCTATTGTTCTTGTAAACAAAACATTTAAACCGGAGAAACCTGTACAGGCAACACTTATAAGAGTTGAAAACGCATATCATTCGATTGCCCGCCTGCTTGAATTATATGAGCATTCCCTGGCACAGAAAGACGGTATCAGTTCTTTGTCCAGTGTTCACGATAGCTCATTCATCGGAGATCATGTTTATATTGGTGATTATACCTGCATATCCCAGAATGCTGTTATCGGAAATAACGTTAAAATATATCCCCAGGTCTATATTGGCGAAAATGTTAAAATAGGTAACAATACCATTCTTTATCCGGGCGTAAAAATTTACCATGACTGTATCATCGGATCAGATTGTATTATTCACGCCGGTGTCGTGATCGGTTCTGATGGATTTGGTTTTATATCAGAAGAGGGTATCAACTATAAGAAAATACCTCAAATTGGGAATGTTTTAATTGAAGATGATGTGGAAATCGGTGCGAATGTAACTATCGACAGGGCTACAATGGGATCAACAGTTATCCGAAAAGGGGTTAAACTGGATAACCTCATTCAGATAGCCCATAACGTCGAAATTGGAGAACATACAGTTATCGTAGCTCAAGTAGGTATTTCCGGGTCCACCAGGGTGGGCAGGAGCTGCCAGATCGGTGGACAGGCGGGGTTGACAGGTCATCTGAAAGTTGCCGATGAAGTTAAAATAGGTGCACAGGCTGGTGTTTCCCACGATCTGAAAAATCCGGGAGAAATTGTACTCGGTTCGCCAGCCATCCCTATCGGAAATTTTAAAAGATCAAGTGTAATATTCAAAAATCTTCCCGAACTCAGGGAACAACTTTTTCAACTGAAGAAAGATGTTGAAGAGCTGAAAGATAAAATGAGTGAAAAGAATTAGGATTCTACATTCATACAAAAAAAAAGGTTCTCAACAACAGATTTATTGAATTTTTGTATCTTGCGTGATTTAACGCTTACAGCAACCGGAAATGGCAGAATATCAGAAAACTATCAAAAAACCCGTTAGTTTCTCAGGCAGAGGTCTGCATACTGGTTTTGAAGTTGAAATATCTTTTCATCCGGCCCCTGTTAATTATGGCATTCAAATTGTAAGGACAGACCTGAATGATAAACCGGTTATCAAAGCTCTGGCAGAAAATGTCGTTGAAACATCCAGGGGGACAACCCTGGAAGAGAACGGTGCCCGTGCAGCAACTGTCGAACACGTCATAAGTTCACTTTTTGGATTGGGAATCGATAATGTCCGGATTGAGTTAAATGGCCCTGAAGCTCCAATTTTAGATGGCAGTGCAAAATATTATACGGAAGGAATTCTTAAATCGGGAATAACAGAACTCGAAGAAGAAAAAACCATATTTGAAATCACTGAGAAGGTTGAGTATAAAGACGAAGAACATGGAGTTGAAATTGTTGCATTTCCAGATAATAAACTCAAAATTGATATCCAGATTGATTATCAATCAAAAGTCCTTGGATTCCAGTATGCAAGTATAAACGGACTGGATGATTTTGCCACTGAAGTGGCTCCTGCCCGGACATTTGTGTTTCTTCATGAACTTGAATATCTGCAAAAAAATAACCTTATTAAAGGAGGTGACCTCGATAATGCTATCATCATTATAGACAGAAAAGTATCCCAGCTGGAACTTGACCATCTGGCAGAATTGTTCAAGAAGCCTAAAATTAAAGTACAGCCTGAAGGTATCCTGAATAACATTAACCTGAATTTCAGTAATGAAGCTGCCCGTCATAAACTTCTTGATTTTATGGGAGATCTCGGATTAATTGGACAGCCCATCAAAGCCAGGATCATTGCTATCCGGCCAGGTCATTATGCCAACAATCAATTTGCCAGGTTACTTCGCAATATCATCAAAAAGGATAAGTTAAAAATAAAAGCTCCTCCATACGATTTAAACAAACCCATTGTTGATGTAGTAGGTATCATGAAACTACTCCCCCACAGGTATCCCTTTCTGCTTGTTGACAAAATTCTTTACCAGGATAGTAAAACCGTTGTGGGTGTAAAAAACGTTACTTTCACCGAAGCACATTTCCTGGGCCATTTCCCCAATGAACCTATTATGCCTGCTGTCCTTCAGATTGAAGCCATGGCCCAGGTCGGAGGTGTCCTGGCCCTGAATACGGTACCTGACCCTGAAAATTATAGTACTTACTTCCTGAAAATCGATAATGCAAAATTTAAGAAAAAGGTTGTGCCCGGTGATTCACTTGTTATTAAAATGGCCCTGCTTGAACCGATCCGGAGGGGGATTGTACTCATGTACGGACAGGCTTTTGTTGGGGAGGATCTGGTTTCCGAAGCTGAAATGATGGCCCAGATTGTTAAAGAGTAATTTCATGAATCAGCCCTTGTCCTATATCCATCCCGAAGCAAAAATCTCACCGAAAGTTAAGATCGAACCATTTGCTGTAATATACAAAGATGTTGAAATCGGTGAAGGAACCTGGATTGGTCCCCATGCAGTGATTATGGATGGAGCCCGTATCGGGGAAAATTGCCGGATATTCCCCGGAGCTGTTATTGCAGCAGTCCCCCAGGATATGAAATATTCTGGTGAAGATTCTTTGGTAGTCATTGGCAATAATGCAACGATACGGGAATGTTGTACTGTGAACCGCGGAACCAAAGTCAGGGGTGTCACAACCATTGGCAATCACTCCCTGCTTATGGCATATGTCCACATTGCCCATGATTGTATTATTGGTGACAACGCTGTACTGGTTAATAATGTAACCCTTGGCGGTGAGGTGATCGTGGAGGAATGGGCCATTGTCAGTGCTCATACCATTGTGCATCAATATTGCAGGATCGGGAAACACGTTATGATACAGGGAGGATCAAAGATCGGCCGGGATGTACCTCCCTACATTACGGCAGGCCGTGAACCCCTCGCTTATGCAGGATTGAATTCAATCGGATTGAAACGAAGAAATTTTTCGAATGAACAAATCATTATGCTGCAGGATATATACAGGATCATTTTTCAGCAGGGAAATAACCTCACACATGCTGTAGAAATCATTGAAAAAGAATTCCCACCTTGTGTTGAAAAGGAAGAAATCCTTTCTTTCATCAAACAATCCAGAAGAGGTCTGATAAAAGGATATAAACAGGATCAGGAAGAATGACTGTTATGCATTGTATCCCAACCTTGTGCATGTAATAAAATTTCATTCCCATCAACCGTGACAATTTTTGATCCTTTATCCTGCCCGGTAATATGACCGATAACCGATACTTCAGGCAGGGCGGTAACCTTATCTGCTTCACTTAGAGCAACGGTAAACAATAACTCATAATCCTCCCCTCCATTAAGGGCACAGATCAATGGTTCAAGATGTAACTCATTCGCTACCCTCACAGTTTCCTGGCTAACAGGTATTTTCTCCCCGTAGATCCGGCAGCCGGCATTTGATTGATTGCAAATATGCAACAGGTCGGACGATAATCCATCTGAAATATCAATCATTGAGGTGGGCAAAATATCCAATTCGTCAAGTTTATCAATAATATCTTTTCTTGCTTCAGGTTTTAGCTGACGCTCCAGAATGTAATCATATCCGGCAAGATCAGGCTGGATTAATTGATCCGATTCAAATATTTTCCTCTCCCGTTCAAGTATCTGAAGCCCTGTGTATGCCGCACCAAGGTCTCCCGAAACACAGATCAGATCATTTATGTGAGCTCCATTCCGGTAAACCAGCTTATCTGTCCTGGCAAATCCAAACGCCGAAATACTGATCATCATTCCTGTTAAAGAGGAACTGGTATCTCCCCCGATGAGATCAACAGCATATCTTTCACACGCCAGCTTAACTCCGGAATAAAACTCTTCAAGAGCCTGAACTGAAAATTTCTTGGAAACTGCCAGAGATATCGTTATCTGTGAAGGCCTGGCATTCATCGCATAAATATCTGAAAGATTAACCGCAACTGCTTTATATCCAACATGTTTCAAGGGTGTGTAGACCAGATTGAAATGTATCCCTTCAACCAGCAGATCGGTGGTTACAACAATTGCTCCATTGCTACAACCGATTACGGCAGCATCATCCCCGATTCCTTTTAAACTGGATTGATTTTGAAGGACAAAATCCTTCGTCAGGTGTTCAATAAGTTTGAATTCACCCAGCTCAGAAAGCCTTGTTAGCTTCTGCTTATCTGTCATAATATTGAGGTACCTCCATTCTCCAAAAACATTGTAAAATTCATCAAAATTTAAATAGTTTTAGTATCTTTGCACTTATTTAGAATAAATCTAAATAAGCTCTGTGCAACCCTCATCATGGGTTGTTTATAGTAAGAAAGAATCTTTCAGAGGGCGTTGAAATGAAAAATAACCAGGAAGAAATACTCAATAATTTTACCCGGTCTGATTATAAGTTTGGTTTTTATACAGATATTGAAACGGATACTATTCCTAAGGGATTAAATGAGAAGACCGTTCGGCAGATATCAGCAAGAAAGAAAGAACCTGATTGGATGCTTGAATGGAGACTGAAGGCTTTTTCGCACTGGAAAAAGATGAAAATGCCCACCTGGGCTCACCTCAACATCCCTGAGATTAATTATCAGGATATCATTTATTGGGCTGCACCAAAACAAAAAAGAGCCCCTGGCAGTACGGATGAAATTGACCCTGATCTTCGTGCCACTTTTGACAAGCTTGGAATCCCGCTTGATGAACAAAAAAGACTTACAGGTGTTGCAGTTGATGCGGTGATGGATAGCATTTCGGTGAAAACAACGTTTTCAGAAACACTGGCTGAACTCGGGATTATTTTCTGTTCAATGAATGATGCTGTCCAAAATCATCCCGACCTTGTAAAGAAATATCTCGGCAGTGTTGTACCATATACCGATAATTTTTTTGCAGCACTAAATTCAGCAGTTTTCAGTGATGGATCTTTCTGTTTCATCCCGGAAGGTGTCAGATGCCCTATGGAACTTTCAACGTATTTCAGAATAAATGCGGCGAATACCGGTCAGTTTGAAAGAACCCTTATCGTGGCTGAAAAAGAAAGTTATTTAAGTTACCTTGAAGGTTGTACAGCTCCCATGAGGGATGAAAACCAGTTGCATGCTGCGGTAGTTGAGATCGTTGCACTCGAAAAAGCAGAAGTTAAATATTCCACTGTTCAAAACTGGTATCCCGGTAATAAGGAAGGAAAAGGAGGCATCTATAATTTTGTCACGAAGAGGGGTATATGTAAAGGAGATTATTCAAGAATCTCATGGACCCAGGTTGAAACCGGTTCGGCCATTACCTGGAAATATCCAAGTTGTATCCTCCGGGGTCACCATTCCCGGGGGGAGTTCTATTCCGTTGCTGTTACGAATAATTATCAGCAGGCCGACACAGGTACAAAAATGATACACATTGGTAAAAATACAAGCAGTACCATCTTGTCAAAAGGTATTTCTGCCGGAATGAGCCAGAACAGTTACCGTGGATTGGTAAAGATCATGAAAAATGCCGAAAATGCCCGGAATTTCTCACAATGCGATAGTCTGCTTCTCGGCGATAAGTGCGGTGCCCATACTTTTCCATATATTGAAACAGATAACAGCACTGCCATTGTGGAACATGAGGCAACAACATCAAAAATCAGTGAAGACCAGATTTTCTATTGTAACCAGAGAGGCATTGATACTGAAAATGCAATCGGCCTGATCGTTAATGGATATGCACGGGAAGTGCTGAATAAACTCCCCATGGAATTTGCCGTAGAAGCACAGAAACTCTTGCAGATCAGCCTTGAAGGTAGTGTTGGCTGAGGAAGAAAGGTTTTCGGTATTCGGTTTTCAGTTTTCGGTTTTCAGTTTTCGGTTTTCAGTTTTCTGTTTTCGGTTTTCAGTTTTCAGTTTTCGGTTTTCAGTTTTCAGTTTTCGGTTTTC
>CAZRHW010000014.1:0-12499 GCA_964599785.1 uncultured Bacteroides sp.
TACCTGTCAAAATAAACGGGGAGCCTGCCATTCCATACCAGGGTATAGCCAAATATAAACCGGATGGAAACAGGTATGGGCCTGACATTGTTACATGTGCTGATTATCCTGAAGATGGGAACAAACTTGTACCATCTTTAAAAGAGGCCCTCGTCAGGTCAGGCATTCGTGATGGAATGACCATATCGACCCATCATCATTTCAGGAACGGAGACCTTCTGGCCAACCTGATATTTGATCTTGCCCATGAATTAGGTATTAAAGATCTGAGGTGGTTCCCTTCCGCATCATTTCCCTGTCATGCCCACCTGATCCCATATCTCGAGGACGGTACCATACATCATATTGAAGGCAGTATGAATGGTCAGCTTGGAATATTTACCTCTCAGGGCAGGATGAAAGGGGTGGGCGTACTTCGCTCTCATGGTGGCAGATACCAGGCAATACAGGATGGAGAGGTGAAAATAGATATTGCCGTCATCGGAGCAGGATGTGCTGATCCCTTTGGCAATGCAAACGGTCTATACGGGCCTTCAGCTACCGGTTCCCTTGGATTTGCCCTTGCTGATGCCCGGTATGCCGGGAAGGTCATTGTTGTAACAGATAACCTTGTTGAATTTCCATGTGTCCCATGGCAAATAAATGGCAATGATGTTGATTATACTGTTGTTGTGGACAGGGTAGGTGATCCGGAGCAAATTGTATCGGGAACAACCCGTATAACCAATAGTCCGGACAGGCTCCTGCTCGCTGAACTGACAGGTCGTTTTTGTGAGGCAGCAGGGATTATCAGGGATGGCTTTTCATTCCAGACGGGTGCCGGTGGGACATCACTGGCCGTTGGTGAATCTTTTCGTCAGATAATGAAGAAGAAAGGTGTAAAAGCCAGGTTTGCCAGGGGGGGAAGCAACGCCTATCTGGTATCGATGCTTAAAGAAGGGTTGATTAACTATATCCTTGATGGTCAGACTTTTGATATGGAGGGCATCAGGTCAATGGCTGAGCATTCAAACCATGTCTGGACCAGCCCTTTTACCAGCTATAATTACCATGGAAAAGGTAACTTTGCCGGAATGGTCGATGTTGTGGTACTGGGTGCGACAGAAATAGATGTCGGATTTAACGCCAATGTAGTTACCCATTCTGATGGATATCTCCTTCATGGGATAGGAGGGTGGCAAAATTGCCTTTTCTCTAAAACAGTGATTCTTCCCGTCCCTCTCTTCCGTGATCGTGTGCCTGTTATCCGGGACCGGGTTACTACCCTTTGTGGGCCGGGTGAGCTGATTGATGTTATCATTACAGAAAGGGGTATCGCCATTAACCCCCGCAGAAAAGATTTGATTGATGCTGTAAAAGGAACGGATCTTCCTGTCAGGGAATTATTTGATCTTAAAGAAGAAGCTGAACAAATATGTGGTATGCCCGAATCAGCAAAGTTTAAGAAACGAATAGTTGCTGCCGTTAAATGGGTGGATGGGACTGTTCTTGATGTTGTCAGACAGATTGATGAATAAAGCGGCAATCATTACAGGAACAAAAGATCGGCTTTAATCGTCATCATCGTCATCTAAACGGCTGATCTCAATATCCTCCTCGGGAATAATGTCATCATTCATGTAAAATATTCTTAACCTGACAGTATCTCTTAAAAAGTTTATCCGGCCAATCTCGATGCGATGTATATTCAGGCCGGTCCTTTCCTTCAGATCTTTTAAAAGGTCGTGATATTTATCCGGTTTGATCAGGTCGATCTTTTCATAATCAATGGTCTTACTCGTCTCATGTTTTAACAGCCAGATCTTTTCAAGTAGATATACGACTGAAATAACTGCTATATTGGTGAAGATTAGCTCAACATAACTAACCTTTTTATTGGCAAGGGCATTGATCACGGAAATCCCTATAACAACGAACAGATAGGTCATTTCTTTGATCGGAATGGGGTTGGTCCTGTATCTGATAATTCCGAAGATTGCAAACAGTCCAAGCGCAAATCCTATTTGCAGCTTCACATTATCAAGCAGGAAACATAGCAGGAACACAAGGGAACTGATTAAAATATATGAGAAGAGGTAATCTTTCCTTCGTGCAACAGGATAATATAATCCTCTTACAATAACGGTTATAACAAGGAAATTGAAGGCAAAACGAATGACAAGTTCGAGGAAATCCTCAAGGTTTATGATCTCTATCCCAAAAAAGCCAACCGGATCAACTTGCATTGTAATAAGATCCTGAATCATTTTTTATTTTGTTAATTGTTAATAATCTGTTTTTAAAAAGATTGTGTTTTACAAACGGATTTAAAATAACGGTTCCGATACTATACTTGCTGAGGTTTGAGGGAAAAATCTTTTGCGATTTTAACAAATTCGCGAAATAACCCGATGAAAGCATCCTGTCCTGCTTAACTTCACAGATAACCAGATAGGGGTATTCAATTTTGCGCGTATATCCCTCAAATTCCAGGTTAATATCAATAGTGATCCTTTCTTTATAATCAAGACTGACCATCGTGAACCGTGAAAATATTGTCCGGAGAACAGGATTCAGCGGACCGGTATCGGTCCGTACAAATTTGCGGATAAAATCAATATCACGCTTTGAAAAGTCCTCCCTTATCTGATCTACTGAAAGGCGGTTCTTAATGGTTCTTTCTTTATTGTTTTTTTCCTTTATTTCAAGGTATGTTTGTTCAGTATCAATATATTCCCTGTATCTTACCTTAAACCTGCTTCGTTTGCCGTTATGATGATCATGGTAGAATTTCAGTCCGGGTGTATCAAAATAAAGAGTTTTGTATTTGAATAATCGTTTATGATCGATCGTCAGGATTTTATAGTGCTCTGTCGTGTTTTCAAGTAAAGGTAATAGTTTTTCTATGTGAAAAATAAATTTGGTATCCTTTCGGTCAAAAAAACTCACCTCATCCATTTCTTCAAGAGAAATGGATTCATACTGTTTTAATATATCTTCAAGGTCTTTCAAAATCAACTCAGATTGAATAGAAACTTTGGGCAAAAATAAAGAAATTGTGCAAATATTGAACGGAGATGGAGATATTGCTACTTTATTAAATTGTTAAACTGTTAAATGGTTAAACTGTTAAACTGTTAAATGGTTAAACTGTTAAATTGTTAAATTGTTAAACTCTTATATTGCTATGTTAGGTTTGATGGCTGTAAGTGCTGCAATTGCTAGAAATTGAAAATTAAATAACTGTAGAGACGCGCCGCGGCGCGTCTCTACAAAAAAATCTATTATTCAATTACT
This sequence comes from uncultured Bacteroides sp., assembly GCA_964599785.1. Lineage (GTDB taxonomy): Bacteria > Bacteroidota > Bacteroidia > Bacteroidales > SM23-62 > LJUQ01. Next base: position 3,277 of record CAZRHW010000014.1, read on the forward strand.
TAGTCGTTTCAATCGCACAACAGGTTATATATTAATATCTTCGTTCAAACTACACGCCTTGTTTGTAATTATTATTTTTGCAATAACAGAATTCTTGTTTCCAGATGAAAAGATACAGATGCACGGTATGCGGGTATATGTATGATCCGGTGGAAGGTGATTCGGATGGAGGAATTCTTCCAGGGACAATCTTTGAAGACCTTCCGGGCAATTGGACCTGTCCGGTCTGCGGTGTCAGCAAAACGGAATTTGTTGAAGATGACTGGTAAAATGTATTATGCCTGCGGAATATTTTGAAGTATTTCCAGCAGAAGTTTCCAGAACTTCTGGGTGCTTCTTATATTGATTTTTTCTTTGGGTGTATGAGCACCTTTTATGGTAGGTCCAAATGAGATCATATCCAGATCCGGATATTTTTCAAGAATTAATCCACATTCAAGACCGGCATGAATAGCTTTTACCACAGGACTTTTTCTGAACAATTTCCGATATGATGCGGTGGCTATTCTAAGTATCTCAGAATCAGGATCCGGAGTCCAGCCCGGATACCCGTCAGTGTGTTTAACCTTTGCGCCTGCCAGTGAGAAGACAGATTCAATTCTATCCGAAATATCTTTTTTCGCAGAATCAACAGAACTTCTCTGGCTGGTGATGACCTTAATTTCTTTGCCTTTAATGAATTGTATGGAGGCCAGGTTCGTTGATGTTTCGACCAGGCCTTCAATATCCTTGCTCCATGTAATGACACCATGCGGACAGGCATATAAAGCGTTCAGGAGTTGATTTTGTAATTTATTATTAATCACTGACGTTGGAAGTTTTGTTTCCATAAGGTTAAAACGGATGTCCGGTTCAAACATGCCAGCCTCTTTCTTTATGATATTGGTAAAAATATGGAAGAAACTTTCAAAGTCAGGAACATTTTTTTCAGGAACAACAGCCAGTGTTTCTGCATCTCTTGGTATGGCATTACGAAGGTTGCCTCCATTAAAATTACTGATTGCAAGATTAAATTCACGGGAGGCATTCCACAGAAGACGATTCATAAGTTGAATTACATTCACAGGGCTTTTATGTATCTCATCCCCTGAATGCCCGCCTTTAAAACCCCCAATTTGAATCAGATAGGCTTTTGAACCTGGTTTAGGAGGTTTTGTTTTATGCCGGAACCTGGCAAGTGTATCAGCACCTCCGGCACAGCCAATGTATAAGATACCTTCATCCTCAGAATCAAGGTTCAGCAAAATTTTTCCTGTAATAAAACCTTGTTCAAGGTTTTTTGCTCCTGTCATACCTGATTCTTCATCTACCGTGAATAAACATTCGACAGGGCCATGTTCAACCTGATGATCTTCAAGTATAACAAGTTGTGCTGCCATTCCAATTCCATCATCCGCCCCCAGTGTAGTATTACAGGCAGTAATCCAACCCTGCTTTATTTTAGGCTTTATGGGATCTTCCTCGAAATTGTGAACCACCGGTTTCTCTTTTTCACCAACCATGTCGACATGACTCTGTAGAACGACTGTCCTGAGATTTCCCCTGCCGGGAGTGGCTTTTTTACTGATTACTATATTCCCAACTATGTCCTGTTTATATTCCAGGTTTTTACTTTGCGCGAAATCGATCAGGAATTTAAGAATTTTATCTTCTTTTTTTGAGGGGCGTGGTATCTGGCATATCTGCTCAAAATATTCCCATACCCGGCCGGGGGCGTTCATACTCAATTTTTCCATATCATCCTCAGGGATTAAGCTGGTTATGTTTTACAAAATAAACGATAAAAAACACTATTAACAGAAAAACCTGAATGATTTTTTCTCCTATTTTTACTGATTATTCAACATGCTTTATCATCAGGGGCATATCATAACCATTTTAGATAAACAAATGGATCATGTTAAAAAGAACAATTGTTGTACTTCCCGGTGATGGGATTGGCAGGATCGTTTTGGATGAAGCCATAAGGGTGCTTGATGCAGCAGGTTTCCTGGCAGATTATGTTGAAGGAGATATTGGCTGGGATTTTTGGATCAGGCAGGGCAATCCACTCCCATCCCGTACCATCCAGCTTCTCAGTCAACATAAGGTAGCTCTTTTCGGTGCTATTACTTCCAAGCCCAAAGAAGAAGCTGCATCAGAGCTTTCAGCTGAACTCCGGGGTAAAGGCCTGGTTTACTCCAGCCCGATTGTTGGCCTTCGCCAACATTTTAACCTGGATATATGTATAAGGCCCTGCCGTACTTATAAGGACAATCCTCTGAACTTTATCAGAAGAGGGAAAGACGGGAATATAGAAGAACCGGAGATTGACGTTGTTATTTTCAGGCAAAACACAGAGGGCCTCTATGCAGGTGTTGAATGGACCAATCCGCCGGATAAGGTTTACGAAGCATTGCTTACACATCCTAAATTTCTCATGAATTTTAACACTGTCCCAAAGGAAGAATTATCGATTTCCACAAGGATATTTACAAAAAAAGCTACAGAACGGATCCTGAGGGCAGCTTTCAGTTATGCCAGGAAATATAAATATCCATCTGTTACCGTCTGTGAGAAGCCAAACGTTATCAGGGAAACATCCGGACTCATGTTACGGCTGGCAAAAGAGATGCAGAGGGAGGAGTTTCCGGAAATTGAATTATGGAATACGAACATTGACGCACAGATGATGTGGTTGACTAAAAATCCTGAAAACTACGGAGTTATTGTTGCCGGAAATATGTTCGGTGATATCGTCTCGGATGGGTTTGCCGGATTGATAGGGGGACTCGGATTTGCATGCAGTGCCAATATTGGTGAGGAGGTGGCGGTTTTTGAGCCCACCCACGGATCAGCACCCAAATATGCAGATTACCCTGTATCTATTGTAAACCCTATAGCGATGATTGAATCCGCATGCATGATGCTCGACCATCTGGATGAACAGCCCATTTCGTCCCGTATAAGAAAAGCCATTGCTGCTGTCATCGCTGAAGGCCGGGTCAGGACTTACGATATGATGAAGATGCCGGGAAATCCGGATGTCATCAAAAAAGGCGCATCTTCAACAATCCAGATGACTGATGCCATCATAAAAAAGTTAAACGCCTGAAAACTTCTTAATTTATACAGATGAATAAAAAAATTCTCGAATTGTGGCCCGAACTGGAATGGATAAATGATCCTTCCCTCAGGGAAAAAACAGCTCAGACCTGGGAGATTGCACTTGAACGAAGTGTTCTGTCAGCTGAAGATCTTGAACGAATCCCATTCACATTGCTTATCCCGGATGTGAATGTAAACTTTATGGCTCACAAGAAATGCGTTGTCCATATTGCCAAGGATTGCGGCCAACGGATACAGGAATTTCTTGGAGATGCTCTTCCGGTCAACATGGATCATTTAATTGCCGGAGCCATCCTGGCTGATGTTGGGAAACTTCTTGAATATGAGATTGTTAATGAAAAGGTAGTCCAGGGAAAATACGGGCGGTATATCCGCCATCCATTCTCAGGTGTATCACTTGCTGAAGAGGCAGGAGTACCACCTGAGGTTTGTCATATTATAGCCGCCCATGCCGGTGAAGGAAACCTGGTCAAACGTTCTGTTGAGGCTTATATAGTTCACCATGCTGATTTCATGACCTTTTTGCCGTTTAAAGAGAGGCTTGGGGTGGGGTGATCTGAATTTCCCGGCTTTCCAGCCGGGACATTCCAACCATCAATACTATGGTGATACCCGGATGCCAGCCGGGACATTCTATTCATCAATGCTATGGCAGGGTCCGGCTTTCAATCGGGACATTATAAAAAAAAAGTTATTTCAGTTTTCGATAACATACCCAACACAATACACCACCAACAAAAGTTTATTCATTCCGCAGCAATTTTTATAGGACAAAAGTTTATCTTTAATCTCTTTTTGTTACAGATTTAGACAGGACCTGTTATAATCATTTCATGCTAAATTTCGACCTGATACTGGTCTTTATTGTCTTATTATTCATCCTGGTCTCACTTTACAGGGAAATACTCGGCCCGGCATTTACTTTTATGGTCGGCGTGATCGTACTGGGTATTTTTGGCGTGCTTACACCGGCTGAAATCCTGAAGGGATTTGCCAATGAACAGGTGGCCGTTGTCATTCTGTTACTTGTCGTTGGTGACCTGATTAGGAAAACAGGAGCCGTTGAAATTATTTTTGACCGGTATTTCAAATCAGCAAAGAGTTATAAGGGATTTTTAAGCAGGATGATCCTCCTTTTGTCAGGCTTTTCTTCCTTCCTGAACAATACCCCGCTTGTAGCCGTCATGATGCCTTATGTTCACAACTGGTGCAAAAGAAATAATTTTCCTCCTTCAAAGTTTTTAATCCCGCTGTCATATGCTGCTATCCTTGGAGGATGTGCAACGCTGATCGGTACCTCAACAAACCTGATAGTAGGGGGATTGGTTGCAGAACAGACCATTGCTCCTGATCTGAAGCCACTGAATATATTTGACTTCTCGGCTGTCGGATTTACAATGGTTTTTTTCGGATATCTGTATATGATGTTTATCGGTAATAAATTGTTGCCAACACGCCCGGATGTTATTACACAGTTCTCAACGGGGGGACGTGAATACCTGTTAGAGGCTAGAATTCCTGACAAATCAGAACTGATTGGTAAAACAATCGAAGACTCAGGCTTTATAAATTTTCCGGGGATTGATCTGGTTGAAATATGGAGACGCGGTTATAAAATTAATGATTTCGGGCCGGAACTGTTAATGGATAAGGGAGATATCCTCATTTTTGCAGGGGATAATGAAACAATAGCGGATATGATTAAAGAACAACACGGTTTGTCAATCCCTGAAGTAGGAACATTTGCTAAAAAGAAACGGTCAGAAATAGTTGAAGTGGTTGTATCACAGAACTCAACACTTATTAATAAAACAGTGAGGGAATCTGATTTCAGAAATAAATATGATGCTGCTGTCATTTCAATCCACCGTAATGGTGAACTGATCAAAGGAAGGGTTGGGGAGGTAGATCAAAAGGCAGGTGATGTATTGTTGCTGTTTGCCGGCGCTGATTTTGTTCAGAGAACCGCTGCAACAACAGATTTTTACTTCATCTCCAAGGTTCGTGAATTCGTCAGGGTGGAATGGTATAAGAATGCTGTCCTGTTAGGGGGGATCATTGCCGCGATCATGCTATCTGCATTCAGGGTCTTTCCGTTAATCCTGAGTTTATTGATCCTGGTGATCCTTTCTCTGGCCTTGAAGATCACTCATCCGAAAGAACTTCCGAGGAGCATTGAATTTAACCTGGCTATCATTATAGTACTTTCCCTCGCCCTTGGCACAGCCATGATTAAATCGGGTGCAGCAGATATTATCGCCAGCGGGATTATTTCACTTTTTATGCCCCTCGGCACAATTGGCATCCTGACAGGAATATTTTTAATTACAAGTGTACTGGCTGCATATATAACATCGAAAGCTGCTGCAGCGATTATCTTCCCAATCAGCCTTACCACGGCCGTAAATCTTGGTCTTAATCCTTTGCCGTTTGTATTAATCGTAGCTTTCGCTTCGGCTGCCAATTTCATGACTCCCGTTGGGTTCCAGACAAACCTGATGGTATATGGACCGGGAGGATATACATTTACAGATTTTTTCAGGGTGGGTGCACCCCTGACTTTTTTATATATGATTGTAACAGTAGCTATGCTCTATTTGATTTATCTCGTCTGAGACTGATGCCAGACCCTTCTGCAAATACACTTCTTCTACTGTCCATAAAGTCAGCATTGTTGGCCGGAGATGCCATCATGCACTATTATACAGGCAAGAAAATCAGGGTTAATATAAAAAGGGATTTCACCCCTATAACCGATGCCGACAGGGAGGCTCATGAAATCCTTGCACATGAGCTGGGTGTGACAGGTTTGCCCCTCTTAAGTGAAGAAGGAATGCACGAAAGCTATGAGATCAGAAAGGATTGGGTATCTTTCTGGTTAATTGATCCGCTGGATGGTACAAAGGAATTCCTTAAACGAAATGATGAATTCACGGTTAATATTGCATTGATCCGGGATAACCTGCCGTCACTGGGGGTAGTTTATGCACCTGCCCTGGACCGCATGTATTATGCCAGTTCCATGATCGGATCGCACTATATGAAAGCATCTGTAATAAAAGAATTGAAGCCGGAGAATGTTGATGATATGATCAGCCTTTCTGAAAAACTGCCTTTAAAAGTTAAACATCGGGAGTATACTGTTGTTGCAAGCAGGTCACACAGGAATTTCGAAACCCGCAAACATATCAATATTTTAAAGAGAGAACACGGGAATGTTGCCATTGTCTCCAGTGGCAGTTCCCTGAAATTCTGCCTTGTTGCAGAAGGAACTGCCGATATATATCCCAGGTTTGGCCCTACAATGGAATGGGATACCGGTGCCGGACAAGCTGTTGCCGTTTTTTCAGGTTGTTCCGTGAACAGGTGCGATACGGAAGAGGTTTTGACTTATAACAAAGAAAATCTTCTAAATCCCTGGTTTATTGTTAAGAGGGGTTAATCGGGCAGATGCAATCTCTCATTTCACAGGGCAGGCATCGCTTTTCACCCCGGTAAACTGAAAAACGAAAACTAAATTATATGTTTCTAAAAAATATATTGCTGGTAATCCGGATACTTCTAAGACAAAAAATCTACTCCGCTATAAACATTTTTGGTCTGGCCATTGGAATAGCTGTATCGATTCTGATATTTCTATGGGTAAAGGATGAGTTAAGCTATGACAGATTCTTTCCACAAGGTGACAGGATTTATAAACTTCTTACCAAAGATACTTCAAATACAGATGTTTTATGGATTGCCAGTCCTTTTCCACTGGCACCTGCTTTATATGAAATGTACCCGGAAGTTGTTAATTATACACGTTTTTGGGAAAGTTCCGTTTTGGTTAAATATAAAGATAAGCCTTACTATGATCAGAATCTTGCGCTGGTGGACACCGGATTTTTCCGGATCTTTTCAGTGGAATTTCTCCGGGGCAATCCGAAGACTGCCCTGTCTGATATCCATAATGTAGTTATTACAGAAAAAGTAGCTAAAGATATTTTTGACGAAGAGGATCCGATGGGAAAAATTCTTTATGCTAATAATCAATCTTATACCATTGCCGGTGTAATAAAAAATCCTCCTAAAAATTCCTATCTTCAGTATTCCGGATTGGGTCATATAGGTAATCTGCCGGAGTTAAGATTAAGCAGTTGGTATTTTGCCGGTCCCTCATACATCCTTGTCAGAGAAGGTAAAACCCGGGAGGAGGCAGAGCAGGCAATTTTTGATTTCTACCGGATTATGAACCCGGAAACGGGGGGATATCCATGTCTTCAGAATGTAAAGGATATCTATTTGAATGAATATGGAAGACCGGGCCGGATCAGACATGTTTATCTGTTTTCAAGTATTGCCGTATTGATACTGATCATAGCATGTATGAATTATATTAATCTGAGTACTGCAAGGTTTACACGAAGAACTAAAGAAATTGGAATAAGAAAAATGTTGGGTGCTAACCGCTCACAAATAATCAGATTGTTTCTGGGAGAATCGGTGGCGGTCGTAATTGTAAGTCTTTTTATCGCCATGGTACTGGTGGAACTGATACGACCACTGTTCAACCATTACACAGGCAAAGATTTGATCATACATTATTTTGATCCGGGATTTATAGTTGTTATTTTATGTATAGGATTTATCACTTCAATTGTATCAGCCAGTTATCCGGCTATATTAGGCCTGTATTTAAGTCCTGTTGATATCCTTAAAGGTGAAATTACCAAGGGTCTTAAAGGCAGGCTGATGCGGTCTGTATTAATAGTTTTCCAATTTTTTATTGCTGTCTCACTGATTATTTCCACAATTTACATCAATAAACAATTGAAATTTACCAGGGAGGTTGAATTGGGATATCATTACAACCAAATTCTTACCATTCCTTTCTATTCTGACCTCCGGAACAGATTTGACCAGTTCAGAGACGAGCTGTTAAAGAATCCGATGATCCATAACGTCAGTGCAACATCCTTGCTGCCCAATGATGTGAATTGGATAGTTCGGTTAAACTGGCCGGAAAACAGTGATGATGAGGGAATTCCGATCTATTATTTAATGGTTGATTATGATTTTATTGAGACAATGGAAATGAAAATAACGGATGGAAGAAGTTTTTCCAGATCATTTCCAACAGATGATTCGATCGCTTATATTGTCAACGAAGCAGCAGTAAAGGCAATGGGATTGACCGATCCCATTGGAACCAGGGTAGAATTTGTTCATAATGAATTTCCTGAACGTTTCCGTAAAGGTTATATTATTGGTGTTGTGAAGGATTTTTATTTCAGGCCTTTGCGGGAATCTTCAGGAGCTCTGGCAATGAGAATATACAGACCCTGGTATAATTATATTTTACTTAAGATCGATTTAAAGGATGTACAGGGGGTACTGGCATATATTGAAAAAGTTACTAAACAATATGCACAAGACTATCCATTTGAATATCAATTCTTTGATGAGAGTTTTAATCAAATATATCAATTTGAAATCAAAATCGGCAGATTGTTTAAATATTTTACAATTCTTGCTATCCTGTTGTCTTTATTAGGATTATACGGATTATCGTCTTTTTCAGCTGAAAGAAGGACCCGGGAAATTGCGATTCGAAAGGTTAATGGCGGTACTTTTATAGTAATACTCAGGTTATTATTATTTAGCTTCAGCAAACAGGTGCTTACAGCAATTGCTGTTTCAATCCCCGTTTCCTATATTATTCTTAACAGGATGATGCATAATTATGCATATCATACTCCCATCTCCTGGTGGATTTTCATGATCGCCGCTCTGGCAGTACTCATTATTTCTCTTCTGACGGTTTTTTATCATGCATATTATGTATCAAAGCAAAATCCTGTTAAATACCTGAGGTATGAATAAACAGAATAGCCCCCTCCGGAACTAATTAATTAAAATGTAAACTACAGATATTTAATAATATACATTAAATAAAGTTTATTCTGGATACGTAATTGGATACAGTTTTACTTATCTCCTAAGAATTCTTCATTAAATCATTTGAAAATTATAAATTTAATTCGTTTTAAAAGTTCTTCAATGAATATAATTTTTGAACATCTCAGTGAAGATTACTACGAACTGGATATTGGTAACATTTGGAATTTTGAAA
>CAZRHW010000015.1:0-12470 GCA_964599785.1 uncultured Bacteroides sp.
ATCGGTTCCTGAGTCTGTTCCGTATTGATTTTTACAGATACATTGCCAGTATTGCAGGCTATCAGGAATAGGAAACAGAAAAGAAAAATGCGTGATTTCATCATGTTTTTTTGAATTATTTTATATACTTCATGGATTCAATATTGAATATATTAACCTGTTGTGCTATTGAAACGGTTAAGTAATTGATTTATATATTAATTTTTGCAGAGCCGCGCCGCGGCGCGGCTCTGCAATTATCCAATGTTAATATCTTCGGCTTAATAGCACAATGCGTTATATTAATTAAAATATTAGATTAAAATAGTATAAAAAATTTAAATATACTCACTCACCCGTTTACTTCCGGTCACCGGGTGAATATTTTTTTTAATTTTAAGCTGCGGGCAACTTCAGTAATTATTATTTATTAACACCGTATTCATTAAATCCTTTTAAAATGACAAGCCGTCACTGCCGGATCGAACAAATCGAACTTTATCAGTCGAGGATCAAACTCAAAGAACCATTCAAAATCTCCCTGGCAGTGCACGAATATGCAGAAAATAACTATATTCTTATCCGCACAAATGATGGCATAACTGGTTGGGGTGAATGCAGCCCTTCAAAGGCCATTCAGGGTGAAAGCATGGAGACCTGTCATATTATAGGTCAGCAAATTGCAAAAATGCTGATAGGAAAGGATCCGCTGAATATCGGTGAATGTATGTCTGCTATGGATGGTTTGATTTATGGGAATACCAGTATAAAAAGCGCTTTTGATATTGCTTTACACGATATCGCCTCCCGGCATGCAGGTTTGCCTTTGTATGCATACCTGGGCGGACGAAATGATAAAATATTGATCACGGATTACACTGTAAGTATCGATTCACCTGAGAAGATGGCTGATGATGCTATCCGTATCAAAGATGAAGGATTCCCGGTAATAAAAATCAAGCTGGGCGAAACAGAGGAAAAAGATATTGAAAGAATTTCAGCAATACGACAGGCAGTCGGACCTGATATACCTTTGCGGTTAGATGCAAACCAGGGTTGGGATACCCAAACAGCCATTTCACTTTTATCTTCTCTGTCGGATTGGAATATTCAGTTTTGTGAAGAACCGATCCCCCGCTGGAATTTTACCGAGCTACCTGCAGTAAAAAAACACAGTCCCATACCGATCATGGCAGATGAATCATGTTTTGACCATAATGACGCGAAACGCCTTATTAATCTGAATGCCTGTGATTATTTTAACATAAAACTTGGTAAATCATCCGGTATCTTTAAAGCCCGTAAAATAATCAACCTTGCAGTTCAGTCAGGTATAAATATGCAGGTCGGAGGTTTTTTGGAGTCCAGGCTTGGTTTCACTGCTTCCGCACACCTGGCTTTAACAAGTGACCGGATAATGTTTTTTGACTTCGACACACCATTAATGTTTAACGAAGATCCTGTAACCGGAGGCATCACATATCTGAATAATGGCGTCATTAAAGTACCCGATGAACCGGGATTGGGAGCAACAGTGAATGAAAATTATCTAAAAACCCTTGATAAAATTGTCGTGTGTTGAGGGGAGCTGGGAGCTGGGATGTGTGATTAAAGTGTTTTGGGTTTGATATTTCAGTTTATTTAATTTGCCAAACAATTTATCTAAAATCCGGAATCATGAAAACATTAAAATTCATTGTAATCATTATGATTATTTTTCTCAGCATACCCATGCTGAATGCCCAGGAAAATATCGTAATGCCAGACCTGTCAACGATTAATAGTGCCGATAAATGGACCGTTTACAACAGAAAAGTTAAATATGAAGAAGCTGATCAGTCTGTTTATCTGAACAGCAAGGAAGGATCAGGATTTGTTAAATTGAATGATCTGATTTTCAGTAACGGAACGATAGAGATAGATATAAAAGGTAAAGATGAATTTCAGCGAAGCTTTCTTGGTATTGCCTTTCACGGTATCAATGATAGCACCTATGAAGCTGTCTATTTCCGTCCTTTCAACTTTAAAAATCCTGAAAGAAATGGCCATTCAGTTCAATATGTTTCGGAACCTGGAAATACCTGGTATGTTCTCAGACAGGAACACCCGGAGGAATATGAAAATCCGGTCAAACCGGTTCCGGACCCAAATGACTGGTTTCATGTTTCCATTTCAGTTAATTATCCCTCAGTAAAGGTATTTGTGAATCATGCTTCTGAACCGTCACTGGAAATAAGCCAGCTATGCAACCAAAAACAAGGCTGGCTGGGTCTGTGGGTAGGCAACGGATCGGACGGCAGTTTTAAAAATCTTAAGATAACTCCGGGAAATAAATAAATAGTGCCTGATAATAACAGGGGCTGTGTCACAACCACATTTAAACGAAGAAACCGTATGTTGTACTCAAGGAGCGCAAAATGTAATTATCTGAAAATCATTTTCTTCGTTCTGATGATAATCGGGATTTGCGTTTAAACATGGTTGTGACCCACCCCCCAGTAAAACAAATGTATTCTGCAATCTAACTTAAATATTTGATTTTCTGCTAATTAATATTATTCCATCACAATTTCCTACTCTTCCACAAATTTGGTATTAATTAACCGATAACCGGTATTTTTTCCCTTTCAAAATCCATTTTTATATTTTTTTTTAAAAAAATCTGTTTTCAGCATACGATAAATTCAGATTTCTGACATAAAGGATTAGAACCGGCCGGTTCATTCCCAATACTCATTATTAATCTAAAAACAATTTAACATGAAAACAATCGAACAACTTAATGAGATCCGGTTGCTGGATCAAAAGGAAATGCTTGAAACGTCGGGAGGATGCGGAATTATCGTCCCCATATTAATTGCTGCCGGCTGCGCGGCAGTGGAAGAAATCATTCGTGACTGGGATAATTTCAAAGCAGGCCTTCTGGGAAGACCTGAAATCCATAATTGAAATTCCCGGTAATTGAATATCCATTTAAACACTTTAAACAAGAAACCATGAAAAAAACAGAAAAAAACACAGACATGTTCAGAGAAATGAGCAATGAGGAATTAATCCGTACCGGCGGAGGAAGTTTTGCCTATGATTTTGGAAGGTTCCTGCGGTATATGGGCATTTATATTTATGAAGGTACCGGTGTCAGGGGAACCGTATGTGCAACGACAGATTTCGTCGCGAATATGGTTGTCAATAATCAGTAATCTTTCATCATAGGTCAAATTAATCTTTAATAAAAATTTAAATAATGAAAACATCGATTGATTACCAACTGCTTGACAAACATGAATTGATGGAAATCAAAGGAGGATTTATCATATTCAGTCCATCTCCATTGGTTCCATTTATAGCTTCTTATAGTGCTGAAATTTATGACAGTGTTAAACATGCATGTAATAGTTTCATTGCCGGTCTGCTTGGTCAACCTGAACCGTGAATGATAAGAGCCGCGTGAAGGCGCGGCTCTTTTTAATCTTCTAATTCAATATCAAAATGAAAACAAAAAAATTCTTATACAGTGTCCTTATATTCCTGGTTGCCCTAATCGTATTCATCCTTGTCTTCAGGAACTGGGATATGCTGAAGTCTTTAATTTTCGGGAGTTGATAAAATTAACCTGATTTTTTATCAGGTATAAGAACCTCCGGATTTGTTACACCTGTTCTATCTGTTGGAACATACATCTGTTGATCCAATGGGCTTAGTATAATAATCATTGGCGATAGTTCAAACTTATTTATTCATCTTCATCCCACACTTCCTGTATGTACCCATTCAGGGGAAAAAGGGGTTGTATAATTTTCCAGATATGGACCATAGAGAGCATGAAAATTTTTATTCTGAAGGACAATTCAGGGAAAGCTACCAGTTTTATCTTGGGCAAATCTCTGATTCAGGTAGGATTCTGTACAATTCAGTCATGATATTTATTTGTGCAATCCTGGTAAGCCTGCCTTTCATACATGTCAATATTTCGGTAAAAGCACCCGGAATCATCAGACCTGTCAGTGAAAAAACCATCATCAGTTCATTAGTTTCGGGGAAAGTTGAAAAAATCCATTGTGCCGAAGGTGACAGGGTTCACAGGGGACAGGTATTAATCACGCTCAACCGCGGACATCTGCTTAACGACCTGAACCATAAACAATTTGAGGAAATGCTTCTTAATAATGAAATAACAGATCTGAAAAATCTCCTTGCCTCCAGGGATACCGGGATGGTTTCGGTTAAATACAGGCTTGAATACAACAATTTCCAGAGTAAAATTAAAAAGGTTGAAGAGGAGTTGAGTAAAACCACGAAGGAAAAAGAACGATACCAGGATCTCTATAAAGAACAATTTATCAGTGATCAGGAATTTGATGACCTGGTTTATGCCGAATCACTGAAAAAAAGCGAACTCGAATACCTGATGAACAGTACATATAATAACTGGCAGATTGAACTGGCCAGCCTCCAGTACACCATGAACCAGATAAGGGCAGCAGCAACCAGGCTTGAAAAGGAGCTGGAATATTGTGATATTACCGCGCCGGTTTCAGGGTATCTTGAACAGTTTACCGGTATTTACGAAGGTTCAAATATTCAGCAAGGTATACAACTTGCATCCATTTCACCGGACACTGTACTGATTGGTGAAATCTATATTACACCTGCTCATATAGGCACCATACAGGAGGGACAGGAAATAATTATGATTGTCGATGCATTTGATTACAGGGAATGGGGCACACTACACGGGATCATTACAGATATTCCTGATGATTTTATACTGGTTGATAATCAACCGTTATTTAAAGTAAAATGTAAGCCTGACCGGGATTTCCTTTTAATAAGAAATGGTCCTCAGGGTAAGTTAAAAAAGGGCATGACATTTCAGGCCAGATGCCTGGTGACAAGAAAATCCATTTCCCGGCTCATCGTCAGCAGGATTGACCGCCGGCTAAATCCATCCCTCTCATCGCAAAAAGTTATTATCCCATAATCATAATCCTATGAAGCGACCTGTAAAAATAAAGCAACAGGATGTGACAGATTGTGGCGCAGCCTGCCTGGCATCTGTTGGTGAATGGTATGGCGTTAAGCATCCGGTATCGAGGATACGGCAATGGTCATCAACTGATCAGAAGGGCACAAATGTACTGGGCCTGATCGAAGCGGCCGAAAAAATGGGATTCCTTGCAAAAGGAGTACGCTGTACTGCGGATAATCTTCAAAACATCCCCGTTCCACTCATCGCTCATTTAAAATTACCTGATGGATTATTTCACTATGTTGTAGTCTATCGGGTAAAAGGAAGAAAAATCTGCTACATGGATCCGGCAAACGGTTCGATGAAAAAAATATCCCGGGAGGAATTTAAAACGTTATGGACAGGTGTCATGATCATCCTGACACCCTGCGAAGAATTCAAACCCGGAAATCATAAGATCTCACTATTCCAGAGATTCCTGAAGCTTATCCGTCCACAATCGGGTTTTCTGATCCAGGCTTTCTTTGGTGCAGCACTTTTCAGCATCCTGGGATTGACCATATCATTATATGTTCAGAAAATTATTGATAATATTTTACCGGAAAGAAACAATAACCTTCTGAACCTCTTAAGTATAGTTATGATTCTCCTTTTAATATTCAGGATATTTCTTGGCACATTGAAAAGTATATATCTCATGAAAGCCGGCCAGTTTATAGATGGATCCCTCATCCTTGGCTATTACAGGCATCTGTTAAAACTTCAGTCGCGGTTCTTCGATACCATGCGAACAGGAGAAATTATTTCCAGGATCAATGATGCAGTGAAAATCAGGTTTTTCATCAGTAATACAGCTATAGAACTCGTTGTAAGCATTTTTACGATAATCGTTTCTGTTATCCTGACTGTTTTTATTTCCTTGAAAATATCAATCATCATTATCATTGCCATTCCTGTGTTTATACTGGTCTATTCCCTTTTCAACAGTGCCAACAAAAGAATGCTCAGAAAAGTAATGGAAAAATCTGCAGATCTGGAATCCCAACTGGTTGAATCGTTAAACGGGATAGAAACGATCAGGTATCTTGGTCTTGAAGGACTGGCATTCAATAAAACAGAATCGGCATTTGCTCAACTTCTGTCATCAACTTATAAAGCAGGTAAACATGGAATTCTTGCGAATTACGGTTCCAGTATGCTTACAGGATTAGTTACAATTATTTTACTATGGACAGGCTCCCTGCTGGTTTTCAGACAGGAATTAACTCCCGGGGAACTCATGCTGTTATATTCCCTTTTCGGTTATCTTCTGGGTCCGGTTTCGTCATTGATCAGTATGAACCGTACCATTCAGGATGCCCTGATTGCAGCCGACCGGTTGTTTCAAATTCTTGATCTGGAATATGATAAAACCGACAGACCATACCTTATCAATCTGCAGCCTGAACTGACAGATGATATCCACTTTGAGCATGTTTCCTTCAGATATGGAAACCGGAATGATATTATTGATGATCTTAATCTGACTATCTTCAAAAATGAAATTACAGGAATAACGGGGGAAAGCGGCTGTGGAAAAAGTACCATGGCGGCATTGCTGATGAATATTTATCCTGTAAAGTCAGGCATGATAAGAATTGGCAAATATGATATCCGGGACATTCAACCCGACAGCCTTAGAAAAACAATAGGGATTGTTCCACAAAAGATTGATCTTTTTTCCGGAAATTTTATTGATAACATCGCACCAGGAATTCATCAGCCTGATATAAGAAAAATCCTGGATCTGTGCGAGATGACTGGTCTTTATACACTCATTAATTCGTTACCCGATGGACTTTTTACTCCTCTTGGGGAACGTGGATTATGCCTCTCGGGCGGGGAGATGCAAAAAATAGCGATCATAAGGGCCCTGTATCGCGATCCTTCTGTTTTAATCCTTGATGAAGCAACCTCCTCTCTTGACGCTCATTCAGAAAAAAATATCCGCAATCTTATCCATGATATCAAAAAGAGCGGAAAGACCCTGATCATTATTGCCCACCGCCTTACCAGCCTTTCCGGTACCGACCGTATTATTTGTATTCACAATGGAAGAGCTGCTGAGTCAGGCTCACACCAGGAACTGATTCAACTACAGGGACATTATTGCAGGCTCTGGAATAATCAGTTTTTACCGGATCATCTGTTCCGATCAGCATGACATTGGTGAATTGGTGAATTTGTATATTGGTAAATTGGTAAATTGGTGGGTGTGGGTGTGGGGTGCAGCGTGTGGAAACTTATTGGATAAGTTTTATGATCTTAATTAAAATAATTCATCCCTTATCCGCCCGAGGCGAATGAGGAATCTTGTTGTCTAAAATGATCTTTGAGAGCCGGAAATCATGAACCGAAAACTGAAAATAAATTCATACACCCTCATTTTAAAATCCAAACTAATTGGGAACAGAAAACTGAAAACCGGCAACTATTTTTCATAAACTGAATATTACTAACTTTATATTATTAATCCATAAAGTTCCGGAACCATGAACAACACATCCCCCTACCCCTCTTTGCCCCAGGCTTGGGGAATATTCGGACTATTTATTGCCATTACTCTGGGAGTGTCAGTCCTTATTGCATTAATATTTGTACTGTCAGGTATAGACAATATGCCATTATTAAGCTTTATCGGTTATACTGTGACGGGTATATTAATCTTATGGTTTATCCGGATCAAAAAAAAATCTGCCGAACCGGAGGAGCCTTATATTCAGCTTGGTACTATGCCTGTTTTACTGACCATAATACTTTTGTTCATAACTATTTCTATGGTCATTATCACAGATCCGTTAACCAACCTGATTCCCATACCGGAATTCATGAAAGAAATTTTCGATACAATTTTGAGTAAAAGCACATATAATCTCGTTCTTCTTGTCATAATAGGTCCTGTCATTGAAGAAATATTGCTCAGAGGAATTATGCTTGACGGATTTCTGCGACGTTATTCTCCCGTGAAATCAATTTTCTGGAGCAGTTTAATATTCGGATTAATGCATCTTAATCCCTGGCAATTCTTTGGTGCTTTTATAGCCGGCTTATTATTGGGGTATGTATACTGGAAAACCAGGTCTTTGATAGCCTGTATATTTATCCATATGGTCAATAATGGTATCGGATATTTACTTTCCTATATTTATGGCAGTGACCTGGTTACATTTGCTGAACTATTCGGCAACCGCAGGGAATATCTGCTTGTTTATTTCGCTTCACTTGGTATTACGCTGATCCTTTTCCTGATCCTGTATCAGATCCTTACCAGACAGAATAAAATTGTGTGGAAGAGTGCGAATTCAAAGATCTAACTTCTGTAGCCTTTTGTTAACAATAAAAATTATTTTGATTGGCTATTTATCCCTACCTTTTTAAATTTGCATATTCATACAATTTAACATGCATCCGGGGAAAACTCATATCATTGTTCTTTTATTATTGATCATGTATCCGGTTACCGGTCAGCAGTATGGTTTCCGGAATTTTTCCCTTGAGGAAGGATTACCTCAGACTGAAGTAAATGCTACAATTCAGGATTCAAGGGGGAATATATGGATTGGCACAAACGGAGGCGGATTATCACGCTTTAATGGAAAAACCTTCCAGACCTACACCACACAGGATGGTCTGGGGAATAACCAGCTCTGGGCATTGTTTGAAGATTCCCACAGTAATCTCTGGATCGGTGCCTCTCAATGTATAACAAAATATGATGGATTATCTTTCAGGAATTATGCTGAAGAACCGGTACCTTTTCTCAGGACTTATCAATATTTTCATGAAGATGTAAACGGAGATATCTGGATTATCTCAGCAGATGAACATCTTGGAGTGCGTTTGCTTAAAATAGAAAATGACAGTCTCCTGGAGGTTACAAACAGGTTTCCTGAACTGACTACAAATAACAACCTGCTTTTTGGTTTCTGTAATGCCAAAGATAGTGTGTTGTACCTGAGCACGGTAAATGGTTTATATTGCCTGACAGACAACCAGGTCAGTTTTTCGGAAATAAATAATATCCATGAGATCAATGAAAGCATTATTTTGCCATTATGTTTCTGTGGTGACGATATATTATGGTTCAGGACTTTCAGCAACTTTGCCACACAGGCTATTTACGGGTATAAAGACGGTCATCTGGAAACAATTAAAATACCTGAAAATCCATGGTGGGATGGCGTTACCATCATGTACAGGGACCATACCCACCGGATGTGGTTCAGCAATCCGGGTGAAGGTGTTGCTATGATTGACAAAACAACCGGTGCGATCACATATTTTGAACAAAGTAATGGATTACCCAATGATTTCATCCTGAATTTCATGGAAGATCATGAAGGGAATATATGGATGGGGACACAGGGCGGAGGATTGATACAATACAGTAAAAATAATTTTATTGCTTACAACTTTGAGAGTATTATCAATGGAGATGTTGTGAGGGCAATATTTCAGGATTCCAAAGGTATTTACTGGTTTGGCCTTTCAAGTGCAGGTATCGTAAAATACAACGGACAACGTTTCACTCCCATTTCACAGGACCGGTATCCCGGACTTGTCAATGTCAGGCATCTCATTGAACTTGACAAAGACCGGCTGCTAATCCTGACCCTTAACGGATTGTTCATTTATGACGGTAAACATATGGTACCTGCAGGCCGGCAGTTTGGATTTGAGAATCCTTTCCAGTTCTCATATGCTATTAAAGAGGACACTATATTGTGGCTCGCTACACTGGGCAACGGTGTTTTCAGAATTGATAACAGTGGCATCGAACAATTAACCATTTTAAATGGCTCCCTTCAAAGTAACCAGGTACATAGTCTTTACAGAGACAGCAAGGACAGAATCTGGATCTGTACCAATAATGGTGCAACTGTCTATGAAAATGATTCAACAAGAAGTTATACTACCCATGATGGATTGAACAATACGATCATTCTACAAATTACCGAAGATTTTACCGGACGGTATTGGATGGCGACATTTACCGGTGGCATTAATATTCTTGATGGTGATAATATTACATACCTGACTACCAGAGACGGATTATCATCGAATATCATTTATTCCATCCTCACTGATCAAACCGGAAATATCTGGGCAGGAACACAAAATGGTGTTGACAGGATCAGCCTGGACAGTACTGGTAACGTTGCCTCTATCCAGCATTTTGGCACATCCGACGGATTTACTGGCGTAGAGAATAACGGTGCTGCTAACTTTATTGACAGAGACGGGAGTTTATGGTTTGGTACAGTAAAAGGTGCCATGAAGTATGATCCTGATAATACGGAGTCGAACAATATTCCTCCGGTAATCCATATCACCAATATTAAGCTGTTCTTCAAACAGGTGAAATGGAGAAATACTGATTATGATAAGTACCGTTCAGGTGTAAAGCCCTGGTTCCCACTTCCGGAAAATCTTGTATTTCCGCGTGACAGCAATCATTTTACTTTTGATTTTGAGGCACTGAGCTATCAGGCACCTGAAAAAGTCAGGTATCAATGGAAACTTGATGGACTTGATAAAGAATGGTCACCCGTTAGTGATAATACTGAAGCCGTTTACCCAAAAATACCACCCGGAGAATATACCTTTATGGTAAGGGCAATGAATAATGATGGTATCTGGAATCCAAATCCTGCCGGGTTTACCTTCAGAATTAAAACAGCCTGGTGGAATTCGGTCTGGTTCCTGACACTGCTGATCATTATATTCCTGGGAATTATTTACTTTATATTCAGGATTCGTATCAGGATGATCGAGCAGAAAAAACAGGAACTTGAAGACCTTGTCAGGGAAAAAACGTCGGAGGTTGTGAAGAAAAATAAACAACTGGAACAACAAAAGGAAGAGATCCTTGTTCAGACGGAAAATCTGCAGGAAGCATACAACAACCTTGAGCACCTGAGTGAGATCGGGCGGATCATCACATCTCAACTCTCGGTGGAAAATATTGTCAGCGCCGTCTACAATTCCATTAATGACCTGATGGATGCAACAGTATTCGGTATCGGTATTGTCAATGAAAAAAACCACTCACTCGATTTCCCCGGCGTCAAAGAAAAAGACGAAACACTGGATTTTTTAAATTTTTCACTGGATGATGATCTGCGCCTTTCCACTTATTGCATTAAGAACAAGAAAGAGATTTTTATCAATGATTTTGAACAGGAATATAAGAAATACCTGCCATCTATCACGCCACCCGGTAAGTCAGGCAACTCATCCTCTATCATTTATCTTCCCCTGGTACGGGATAAAAAAGCTACAGGAGTGATCACTGTCCAGAGTTTCAAAAAGAATGCATATACAGAATATCATCTGAGTATCTTAAGGAACCTGGCAGTGTATACAAAAATTGCACTTGAGAATACTGATGCTTATAAAAAAATTCAGAAACAGACCGAGAATCTTAAAATTGCCAACGAAAATATAAGCAGGCAAAAACTGGAAATTGAAAAGGTAAACAAGGAACTTGTTGATCTGAATGAAGAAAAGAATCTTCTTATTGAGATCGTTGCTCACGATCTCAGGAATCCGCTAACCAGTAGCCTCAGCATTGCCAATAATCTTCAGACTACTTCCGGTAAACTGGATGAAGATGATAAAGATAATATCAGTTTCCTGGTTGGAGCGCTGGAGAGGATGAATCAAATGATTTTGAAAATCCTGGATATCCGTATGATTGAGCAAAAAAAGGTAAACCTTAACTGTGAAAAAATTGATTTCGGCCAGGTTTTACAGGAGGTTTTCCTAAACTTTGAAGAAATTGCCAGACAGAAAAATATCAGGCTGCATTTGCAGAACAATCAATATTACGGAATAGCCGACAGAAACTATCTCATCCAGATATTTGAGAATCTTTTTTCAAATGCCATTAAATTCTCGCCGAGAAATAAGAACGTATGGGTAAGCATGGAAGAACAGAACGGTGAGATCAGAATCAATTTTAAAGATGAAGGTCCGGGCATCATGGAGGAAGACTTAAAAAAGCTCTTCAAGGAGTTCCAGCGCCTTTCAGCACGGCCAACAGCAGGTGAGAAATCTACAGGGCTCGGATTGTCAATCGTTAAAAAATATGTCGAAATAATGGGCGGTCGTGTCTGGTGTGAAAGTGAATACGGCAAAGGGGCTAATTTTATCGTGACATTTCAGAAAACAGACAGGTCCGGCTAATTTTTATCTTTCACATAACATCAATAAACACAGCGACTGCCAGCAACAGATCAGTACCCAATACAGCCAACACATTATTTCCCAGGGCAGATACCATCCTCGTTAAATCATTACCATGTCTGATAGCTGTATTACAGGCTTTCACTGCAAGCGGAAGAGGTAATAATGCCAGGTAAATCCAGAAAGAGGATATATGAACGATCGGCATCAGGACAATAATTCCGAAGGTGATGAACATCCCGGATGTATAAATCCAGGAAGCTTTTTTTATGCCAAACCTGATGACAAGGTGCCT
>CAZRHW010000016.1:0-12019 GCA_964599785.1 uncultured Bacteroides sp.
AGGGTCGCAATGGTCTCAATTGTCGCAGGGTCGCAATGGTCTCAATTGTCGCAGGGTCGCAATGGTCTCAATTGTCGCAGGATCGCAATAATTAAATATCATTTCACCCCACTCCAAAGGGGTTGTTTAAAAAGTCTTTTGATTTCTATTTCTCGCAGATTCCGCAGATTTAAACGCAGATTCCGCCCAATTTAAATCACTGGTTCAGAGGCATCTGCGAAATCTGCGGCATAATCTGCGCTAATCTGCGAGAAGCCTTTATTGACTTTTGAAACAGCCCTTTAGGGGATGTGGTGAGTATTCAAACCTGGACTTTCAAACAACCCTTAACTTATAGACAACATTTCTCTTCCTGAGATATTCCATTACGAAGTGAAAATTTCTTTCTTCACGGGCAATATATTCAGGCGGACATATCCCGGGTGAACAGAAACCATGGCTTAACATAAGATCAGCAACAGCCGAGCAGGTATAACCGGTTGTTCTGGCCATGGATAATATATCAGATTCCGGTTCATATTCATCATACAGATCAAAGATATATTCCCTGTATCTGTCATTTTCATTCCCTTTGATGATGATTTTCATGACTGTAAAATCGCCTTCTCCCGTTTTCAGTTTCCACATAGGGAATAATAATTTTGTTGTCAGGTCAAGCGGACGGATCTTTTTACTGTCTATTACTATTTCGTCTTTCGAAAAAAAACCCGTCTCCCTCAGCGCTTTAATATAATTTGTTGTACCCGGGAAACGCAGTGTTTTTTCGATCATGTTTGGGATATTCATCGTTTTAATCAGAGATCTGAGCCCATCTGAATTCCATGCTTCCAGTTTTCCAATATGTTCAAAATCAAGTATTTCAATATCTGATAAAGCTTCCCGGGTGATCAGCTGTCCGTTTTCTATAAACCGGGCGGGACGGGTATATTCTTCAATCACATCAGCAGGAGAGAAGACAGCTTTGTATTCATATGGCCATTCACGAACAAGGGGGAGCCCTCCGACATAGCACATGAAATTTTCAATCTTCATTCTTTCATGATGATAACCAAGGATGATGTTTCCCATACCGGGTGCTACGCCACAGTCAACTACTGCTGTAACTTTATTCTTACGGGCAATATCATTCAGATTGAAGTAATCTTCCGGCATAAATGAAATATCAATGATATTTTTACCCTGCCGGATCACTGTTTCAAGCGTCTGATATCCAAGATCTCCCGGAAGAGCTCCGATCACAAGGTCATACCCGTATACCTGCCGGGCAAGTTTCTCCGGGTTAGAAAGGTCTTCCTGTATTGTTTTAATCCCGGATTCTGCAAGTCTGTTAAATGAATCAGTTCTCAGATCAGCAGCAGTCACCTGGTATTTTCCGGAAAGATCAAGGGCAATAGCCTTACCGACCAGTCCGCAACCAAGCACAATTATTTTCTCAGGCATATTCCGGCATGTTTATCAATTAACCATAAAAATAGAAAACTCATTTATGTCACGTATAATCTGTCTGCATTTTTTTCAATGGTGAGCTTTCTTCTCTTGTTTTACAATCATTTTTATCAAATTCTTTCCCTGTGCCATACACATTGGTACCCCACCACCCGGAAAGACCCATTGGCCGGTCATATAAAAATCCCGTAAACCGGGTAGCTTCTTGGGCAGTGTAACGCCAAAAGTTTCAACCGTGGGTGACCATCCTTCGTATGAGCCCTGCCAGTTGCCGGTATACCTCTCCCAGGTAACCGGAGTGGCAACATCAGTAACTTCGATATCTTCCCTGATTCCAGGGAATTTATCATTTAATATTTGAATATATGTTTCCAGTACCTTCTCTTTTTCACGATAATAGGCACCCCTGTCTTTTTCATATAAGTTTTTCCAGTAAAAATAGTCTGTTTCGATCTGGGTTTTAATGAAGCTCTTTCCTTTGGGTGCAAAATTTGGATCATGGCAATAATGAAAGAAACCGGACCATGAAATTTCCTTTCCTCCAATAAAAACAGGCTCTTTTAATTTGAAATTAACGATTTCTGGTTCAGCGGAAAAATCACAGTTTATTCCCAGGCTGATTGATATAATTGGTTTCCACAAAGAGGGTTTCTCATAGAACTTACGGATTCTATCTGTAAGGTATTTTCCCTCAAGCATATTATATATAATGCTATGGCCATCACAGGCTGAGATGATGATGTCCGAAGCGATAACCTGATGATTATCCAGTTCTATTCCCTTTGCATACCCATCTTCAACAATGATTTTTCCAACCTTACATCTGTAATGAATGATGCCACCCAATTCAAGGTACCTTCTTTCAATTGTCCGGGAAAAGTTTAGCGAACCACCCAATGGGTATCCGCCTTCTTTTTTATGCATAAAACTGAGCGGCATAATAGCCATTAATGCCGGTAGCTTTTGAACAGAAAATAACTGGAAAAGCATTTCGATCAATTCCCTGTTTTTAAATAGTTTATTAAGAAAATCTTCAATACTTATGCTTTTCAGCCTAATAAAGGATGGCATAAATGGGAACAGCTTTATCATATCAATGAACCCAAAATTCCCAAAATCGCCATCCATCGGCGGATTAAATTTTGTATATTTTTTTATGAGGCGTATATATCTGTTTATACCTTTTTTTTCTTCAGGAAAGAGGTGCAGTAACTCAGCTTTAAACTTATATGTATCTGAATATACGGTTAAAGTTTTATCATTGAGTGTTACTGCCCGAAACCTTTCTGCATAGTGGAATTCAATATGATCAGCCACACCTAACTCTTTAAAGACAGGATATAAGTTTGTTCCTTTGTTCGAGCCGAGCACCCAGTGAAGACAATGATCAAAAAGATAATCCCCACGCTTCCAGGATGTACAGACTCCACCGGGGGTTGGATTCATCTCATAAATCTCAGTATGGAAACCGTTCATCCGGGCATAGCATCCTGTCGATAATCCGGCGATCCCACCGCCAATAATTATGATTTTTTTCAATTTATGGGATTATTTATTTAGTCCTGAATTGATTATAAGACTTTTTATGTGTATTGGGTATTTGCCGAATTTAATATATAGATTAATTACACTCTCGTTAATATTACCTCCATTATTAGTTCATACCCGGTCTTATCGGAAGGGTATTGCATTTTCAGGATAACTTTATCCGGGCCATCCTTTACAAAAGTTTGCACCAGCAAAGAATCATGCCAGTTCATGGCCAGGGTTTCATCATTCACAAAATTACAGGTTGCTGATAAAAAGTTACCTGAATTTTCAAACCACCAGTATCTGTATATCTGTACTTTATCATCCCAGGCAAAAATGCCTTTTGCTGCGCCTCCCGATTCAGTTGAATATTCAAAAATAACGTATCTGCCGTTCAGGTCTTCTTTGAATGATCCAATTCCTTTTTCAGATCTGGCTTCACTGAAGTTACTCTTTGGGATCAGGTATTCAAGATTCCACCTTCCCAAAAGGAATCCAAATTTTTTCATCATATCTGATAGCATATTAATTTTCTTAGTGCTTTCAACAGAGAGTTATTTTGTATTATAAAGATGGGAATTTTTTGATAAAATAATTAATGTGTATTGTCGGGAGTTTGATTTTTCTATTATATCCGGAGATATTGAATGTGTCCGGTACTTAAACGGATTCATCAATATAAAGTTGACCTGGTTGTTTATATAGCACTATAAATTAATAAATATAAAGTTATTCATTAACATGAGAACCGGATTTGACTGTAACAGTCATTATAGTTATTTCTGCGATTTGATATAGCCGATCCCTGCAAATTTTAATACTTTTATTATTACTCCAATTTATTATTTTGAGGGAAAATTGGTATTTTTAGGAAAGTATGAATAAATATCATATAGCTTAATTATTAAAAGATGGCACGTTTTATTAAAGACCATTCAAGATCAAAAGGATCCGTTCCGGGCTCACTGATACTGATAGGCGACCGGAAAATGGAAAAATCCGTTATTCAACTCATGGAATATGATGCTGAAAATCTGGTTGAAAAAGAACTTGATTCTATTGAACAGGCCATTCCCTGTAAAAATTCCAACCAGGTGTCCTGGATAAATATTTATGGCATTCAAGACCTTGATATGATGAAGAGAATTGGGGAAATATTTGATTTAAGCCCGTTATTCCTGGAGGATATGCTGAATACTGACCAGCAACCCAAGTATATGGATGGAGACACGTACGATGGCTTTATTATGAAGATGCTCAGATATGACAAAAACGGAAGAAATATTATTTCAGAACAACTTACGCTTATCCTTGGTGAGCACTATGTTTTAACATTACAGGAACAGAGGGGTGATGTTTTTAATCCTGTACGTGAAAGGATCAGGAATTCAAAAGGAAGAATACGCCAGAAAGATAATGATTACCTTGCTTATGCTTTGATGGACACTATTGTTGATAATTATATCTATCTGGTTGAATCTGTAGGCAGACAAATTGAGGAAATGGAGGATAAGATCTTCCATAATCCGGATAAACAATTGGTGGAAGAGATCTATTATTTCAAAACTGAGATCAATTATTTAAGAAAATCAATAAGACCTGTCAAGGACCTGATGATTAATTTATTCAAAGCAGAAAACTCATACTTTCAGGAACAAAACAGGGTATTCCTCACAGATCTGAATGAAGTGGTTATTCATGCCGCAGATGCGATCGAATTATACAGTAACATGATCTCCGACCAGTTGAATATTTATCATACGAATGTCAGCAACAAGATGAATGAAGTGATGAAGGTGCTTACAATTTTTGGTGCAATATTTATCCCGCTGACTTTTTTCGCAGGTATTTACGGAATGAATTTTGAAAATATTCCTGAACTTAAATTCAAATATGGTTATTATATTTTCCTTGCAGGAATTGTTATCATAACCGGGGGATTGTTACTGTATTTTAAAAAGAAAAGATGGCTATGATTTTCTATTAATGAATCATTATTAACCTTCCCCGGAGTCATGGAGGAGGTTTACAGGACTCCGGAGGAAGGATATGAAGTTGGCACTTCATTTTTAATCAATCTTATAATTTACTTTAACCTTAACTGAATACTTCCCATATATTCTTTACCGTTATATACATTGAACCTGTAAATACCTTTCGTCAGTTTTTGTTCCGGCTTGTATATGAGTTCTGCCCGTTTTGCATTCTGACTTCCGGAAGCTGTACCTGTCAGACTGGCCATCAGATTTTTATTCTCATCATAAAAATTAATAATTGCTGTTTTGTCATCCTTACTTGACAGTTCCTTTCCATCAGGAGTTACAATCTTAAAGTATAATCCCTGCCCTATTTCGGAAGGTATATCAAAACTGACCATTAGTTTATTTGTCCTCCTGGCAGCGACCGTTAACTTATCGTGTTTTCCCTTCAGGGCTTCGATACGGTAATTATCGGCCAGCATTGCCTCCAGTAATGCATTATGAGTAGTCAGTGACTCGTTTTCTGTTTTCATTGAAGCAAGCAGGTCATTATACTTTTTATTCTCTGCAATCATTTGTTCCATATTCATGTTCAGGCTGGCAATCTGTTCTTCAAGATTTTTACGTAAAGCCTCAAGTTCTGCATTCTTCTTTTTCAGATCAGCAAGTGAAGCATTTTCTGCCATTAATTTTCTGATTTCAGATTCCTTTTTTGCAAGTTGATCGCTGGTTTCTTTCACAACTTTATCCAGTTGTGCATTCTTACCCTTTAATGAAGTCAGATCCATCTTAAACTTTTCAATGGATTTATCAAGGTTCAGCTTTTCGGAAAGCAATGTTTCAGACCTTATTTTTTCCTTTTGAAGCTGATCTTTGAGGGACCTGTTTGAGTAAAAAATAATACCCGATAAAATCAGGGCTGCTGCTGTTACTGTTATAAAAACAGTCTGGGTTCTGGTAATTTGTGTTTTCATCTTTCGAGTTTTAAAGGTTATCAATTCTTTTATTTGACCCAAAAGTATTGTGGTGCAATAAAAGCGGGATTAAAAAGAGATTAAAAAAGGATTAAAATTTTAATTTATTGGAAGTGGTTGTGTAACAAATTAGTACTATGATTTCACGCAAGGAACGCAAAGAAAATGCAAATCCCGGTTACCATCTAAACGCGAAGCATACATATTTGATAGATATTCCTTTGCGATCATAAGGATGCTTTACGGGCTTTGCGTGAAAAGAGATTAAGATACAAACCTCTAAATGATTTATCATGGATTTGGGGGAAGCGAAAGCGTAAAATCGGTGCCTTTATTAATTTCCGATTTAACGGTAATATTTCCTTTATGAAGGCTAATAATTCTTTCTACCAGCGAAAGGCCGATACCATGTCCTTTTATACCAATGGCATTCCTGGCACGGTAGAATGGCTGGAAAATCATCCTGATTTCTTCTTCAGGAATCCCGATGCCATTATCGGAGAAATGTATGATCACATGATTATTTTCGTGATTGACAAATATTTCCGATGTATGATCGTTGGAATATTTACACCCGTTATCGATAAGGTTTGTCAGGGCGGTTTTAATCAACAGTTCATTCCCTCTCACCATCAATTTTAATTCATCGTCGATTGTTTCAGAGAAATTGATATGAACCTGGTATTGATCATTTCTTTTCAGGATTTCTTTTCTTGCCTGCCAGAGAAGATCGTCAATCCGGACGAGGATGAAATCAGCTTCGGAAAATTCAGAGCTGGCATGAGCCAGCAGCAGGAGCCGGTTAGAAATGAGGTTGAGGTTTTTAATATCCTCAAGAACGGATATGATTGTATTCCTGTATTCTTCATTTTTCCTGGCGTTCATCAGGATTACTTCCAGTTGCCCCGTAATGACAGTAAGTGGTGTACGAAGTTCATGAGATGCGTTAGCAATAAAATTTTTTTGAGTTTTAAAAGCAGTTTCGAGCCGTTCAAGCATTTTATTGAATGTGTGTGACAGGCGGGCAAGTTCATCTTTCCCGTTCCCTTCAGAAACCCTGGCATCCAGGTTTGATATACCGATAGCATCCACCTGTGACATGATGTCTGATATGGGATTTAAGGCGCGTGATGCAAACATCCTTCCCGAAAAAAATACAATAATCAGGCTGAGGAAGAAGACAATAAGCAGAATAATCCGTAAACGTTGAAGTTTTCCCAAACCGAAAATATCGGTAGCTGCTGCAAAAACAACATACCTGTCGTACTGGCCGGTATAAAACTGTCCAACCATTTCAAACGGTTTCTGTTTAAGACGTACTTCATCGGCCAGCCTGACATCATTTATTAATTCCGGCGTAATATTTAAAACATGGTCCTCATCTGTATTGTATACGATATTGTTCTGGTAATCATAAATAATGATTTTTTCATTCGGCAGACTTACCGGATTATTTTTTTCTATTCTGTATAATAAATCTGCATTGATTTCATCTATTTCAATCAGCATTTGAGCAACCATTTTTGCTTTACTGCTTAGCCGGTCGTAAAATTCTTCTCTTCTTGTTCCTGAAAAAGAAAAATAAATGGCCAGGGAAGATAAAAGAAGGATGAGGGCAACAATGGCTATAAACTGGTACAATAATTTCTTCCTGATTTCCATTTATGGTTCATTTATACTATAGCCAAGACCAATCCTGGTCTGGATTAGTTTATGTTCAAAATCCTTATCGATTTTTTTTCTCAAAATATTTATATAAACATCGACCACATTGGTCCCTGTGTCAAAAGTTATATCCCAAACTTTTTCAGCAATTTCAGCTCGGGAAACGACTTTTCCTTTATTTTTCATCAGGAATTCCAGGAGAGCAAATTCTTTGGCTGTAAGCTCAATGCTTTTATCTCCCCGCCTGGCTGTTTTTTTGTTAAGATCAAGTTCCAGATCAGCCATTTTTATCAGACCGGATGTCTGTATCAAACCTGATGATCTTTTAGAAAGTGCCTTTATTCTTGCGAGGAGCTCTGCAAACTCGAACGGTTTGACAAGGTAATCATCTGCCCCTGCATCAAAACCGGATATTTTATCATCTGTGGTTCCAAGTGCTGTCAGCATCAAAACGGGTACCTGCATGCCTTTATCACGGATCCGTTTACATAGTTCATATCCGTTAATATAGGGTAAAATAACATCCAGGATAATTAAATTGTATTTCCCTTTCAGGGCAAGCCGTTCACCCATCTGGCCATCATACGCAACTTCTGTTTCATATCCTTGTTCTTCAAGGCCTTTCTTGATAAATTCCACAACTTTGGGTTCGTCTTCAACGAGCAGGATCTTCATAATAAATGTGTGTTTAAACTAAATTGGAGCTGATAAAATTATGGAAAATAATCATTCAATTGATAAATGCAATGGCTCGTGAATGGTAGAATCGTTTTGATACCGGTAACAAAGTTTCATTTATTCTATTACCCTCATATTTTTTTATTATTTTCAAATCCTGATAATTAAATGATTTACTCAAATAAATAATCATGTCAGTAATTAAAGGAAATAACAGGCTACAGGGCCCCTTGCCTAAGATAGGTATCAGGCCGGTTATCGACGGCCGGCTTGGAGGCGTGAGGGAATCACTTGAAGACCAGACCATGAACATGGCCGGAAATGTTGCTGCGTTCTATGAAAAAACCCTCAGACACCCGGATGGCTCTGTGGTTGAATGCGTAATAGCCGACAGGTGTATCGGCGGTGTTGCAGAAGCAGCGATGGCAACAGAAAAATTCCGTAAAGAAGGCGTAGGAGTATCTCTGACAGTAACCCCATGCTGGTGTTACGGAAGCGAAACCATTGATATGGATCCGGTGCATCCCAAAGCAATTTGGGGATTTAATGGTACTGAGAGGCCTGGCGCTGTGTACCTGGCTGCGGCATTAGCCGGGCATAACCAGAAAGGTTTGCCCGCATTCGGCATTTATGGAAGGGATGTACAGGATGCGGGCGATCATACGATCCCTCCGGATGTCAGTGAAAAACTCCTCAGGTTTGCCAGGGCTGGCCTGGCTGTGGCAACAATGAAAGGAAAATCATATCTTTCACTTGGATCGGTATCAATGGGCATTGCAGGATCGATTGTAGATGAAAAATTTTTCCAGGAATACCTGGGTATGAGAAATGAATATGTCGATATGTCTGAGATTTACCGGAGAGTGAATGAAGAAATATATGATAAAAAAGAATTTGAAAAAGCTCACCAGTGGGTGAGAAAGAACTGTAAAGAAGGACAGGACTATAATCCTCCGGAAAAACAATATTCACGAAAGAAAAAGGATGAAATCTGGGAATATGTTGTTAAAATGACTTTGATCATGCGCGATCTGATGATCGGCAATCCGAACCTGGAAAAGATAGGATTCGGTGAGGAAGCGCTGGGAAGAAATGCTATTCTGAGTGGTTTCCAGGGCCAGCGACAGTGGACTGACCATTTGCCAAACGGAGATTTCATGGAGGCAATGCTCAATTCATCATTTGACTGGAACGGGATACGGCAGCCATTTATGGTTGCTACGGAAAATGATTCTCTAAATGGCGTGGTCATGCTCTTTGGCCATCTTTTAACCAATACTGCCCAGATATTTGCTGATGTAAGAACTTATTGGAGTCCGGATGCCGTGAAGCGTGTTACCGGGAAATCCTTGCAGGGAATGGCAGCAAACGGGATCATTCATCTGATCAATTCAGGTTCAGCAACACTTGATGGCACCGGCCAGCAGGAAAGGGATGGCAAACCGGTGATGAAACCTTACTGGGAAATTACCGGGAAGGAAGCACAGAAATGCCTCGATGCTACAACATGGTACCCGGCTATGAGAGAGTATTTCCGTGGTGGCGGATATTCATCCAATTACCTGACACGTGGAGGAATGCCTGTAACCATGTCAAGAATTAATTTGATCAAAGGCCTGGGACCAGCAATGCAGATCGCGGAAGGTTTTAGTGTTGATATCCCCCGTAATATCCATGATATACTCGATAAACGTACGAATGAAACCTGGCCAACCACATGGTTTGTTCCCAATACAACCGGAACAGGTGCCTTTCGTGATGTTTATACGGTGATGGCCAACTGGGGTGCTAACCATGGTGCAATCAGTTATGGTCATATCGGTGCCGATCTTATCACCCTGGCTTCCATACTCAGGATCCCGGTTTGTATGCACAATGTTACGGAAGAAAAAATTTACCGGCCAAACGCATGGAGTGCTTTTGGAATGGATCCTGAAGGAGCCGATTACAGAGCATGTTCGACTTATGGACCACTATATGATTAATACTAACGATCAATTTTAATCAGCCTCAAACTGATAATTCAGGGATTAAAAAATCGAAATTCCGAAATTCGAACAATTTCTGGAGCGAAGCGAAAGGAATTTTCCATGAGCGGGTTGTGTGTTTGCCTTGTGTGTAGCGAATAAACAAAAATGAAATAAATGAATTTGAAAATAGCAATAAAATTAAATCACCGACAACGATAAATGAAAATGAATCAGTTAAATATATGGCTCAACAGGATCATGGGTGTCCTGTTGGGCATTGTTTTTATCTTTTCATGCTCAACGCTCGGCAATAAAAATAAGAAATCCCAAACTATGGAAACAAAGGACTTTGCTAAGGGAACTTTTGGTTATGACCTTCAGTTTCTCAGAAATTTTATTGAGCCTGTCCTTTTAAAGGACCTGTCAGGCAAGGCAATGGTGTTAACGAGTAAAGAATGGCAGGGGAGGGTAGTAACAAGCTCGGCAACAGGCATGGAGGGTGCAAGTTACGGGTGGATAAACTACGATCTTATTGAATCGGCAAAGCTTCAACCTCATATCAATGCTTTTGGAGGGGAAGACCGGTTTTGGCTTGGACCGGAAGGTGGACAATTTTCAATATATTTCAGGAAAGGGGCACCTTTTGAGTTCGATTACTGGTTCGTCCCAAAAGAAATTGATACGGAACCATTTGAAGTAATTGAAACAGATAATCATTTTGCCAGATTTAAAAAGGATTTTGAATTGGTCAATTATTCAGGTTCCAGGTTTAACCTCAGGATCACCCGGGAAATCAGACTATTAGATAGAAACGATATCGAAAACAATATCGGTATTAAGTTACAGGAATCCGTTGATTTTGTGGCTTTTGAATCTGAATCCGTTCTAACCAATACGGGATCTTATGCATGGACAAAGGAAACAGGAATGTTGTCTATCTGGATACTTGGCATGTTTACACCTTCTCCGGCGGTTACCATCATTATACCTTATAAGCAGGGAGATGAATCATCTTTGGGTACTGTAGTGAATGATACATATTTTGGAAAGATCTCATCCGACAGGTTGAAAGTTGAAGATGGTATTATCTTTTTTAAAGGTGATGGTAAATCAAGGGGTAAGATAGGTCTTTCACCATACCGGGTCATTCCCGTTGCCGGAAGCTATGATGCCAGCAGTAAGACACTCACAATTGTGCAATTTTCCTTTCAGGAAGGCATGACAGATTATGTAAACAGCATGTGGGAAATTCAGGATGAACCTTTCAGTGGTGATGTGCTGAATTCATATAACGACGGTCCGCTTGACGATGGGAGCCAGATGGGGCCATTCTATGAGTTGGAAAGTTCATCACCTGCAGCAAATTTGCAGCCGGGAGAATCGTTGACACACATACACCAGACATATCATTTTCAGGGTGACGAAAATACCCTGAATGAGATCACTTTAAAAATATTCGGGGTGAATCTTGAAACAATAAAAAACGCGTTCTGATAAATCGTTTACTTATTAATCATATAGGAAATCTGATTATAAACTCGTGTTGCATGTTACACGTTGCAAGTTATTAAATAGTAACCTGTTGTGCGATTGAAAGAGCTAAGTAATTGTATTTTAGATTTTTGAATTGAATAAATAATAATTATGGTAAATACTTCCACGGCCGACAAACCCCGGCTTTTTCCTGCCGGTAAAATTCTTCCCTTTGTACTGGTGACAGCTCTGTTTATGTTTTGGGGCATTGCTGTAAACCTGAATGATGTTCTGATTAAACAAT
>CAZRHW010000017.1:0-8590 GCA_964599785.1 uncultured Bacteroides sp.
GCAAGCAAAATTATTTCACAGGGTGAACTTTTTACTTTTTACTTTTTACTTTTTACTTTTTACTTTTAACATGTTTATCAGAAAAATATCTATCAAATCAAGGTTCTTTATCCTTCTAGTCTGTTCCATTCTTCTTTGGTTAATCATTGTTTTATGTATCTTCAGTATTCTCAATTCCTTTCGCGAACATCACACCCTGTCCGCCAGATTAAGTGAACTCTCCGTTTACTCAGAAAAACTTGCCGGTGCAGCGACCGAATTTCTTTATTATGATATACATACCAGTGTTTATTATGAAACAGGCAGAAGTCAGCATTCTGATAAATTTGATCAATTGTACCTGGAGACCAATAACCTGATCCATGAAGTAAAGACAATGCGAATAATCAGGAAAGATCAAATGGTTCGTCAAAAACTCGATCTTTTACTTGATGATCTTGTGAATACCGGAAAGTTATTCCAAATCCTGGATTCAAAGCTAAAAGAAAGGGGAAACGCTTCATCTGGGATGCTCGGACATGTAATGTCTCTTCTGGCAGATCTCAATAATGTCTTTAAAGATATAAACAGCAGTATCCTCTTAACAGAGTTCAGAGAACTGGAAATATATCTTGAAAGATATATAAATGCTCCCTCACTTGCTTCTGCCAAACAACTTACCGATAAATTATCGGAAATATCTACCCTGGTTGATTCAGGATTATCCGGAACACAATTTGCTGAAGGCACTTCCATCAGAACAAGGGCAACAAGCATTTTCAATAGTCTTAATCAGTATTTACAAAATATCATTCTGATTGACCGTGAAATCGGATTATCTCAATTTGAAGGAATCAGTTATCAGGTCAGATATTCCTGCAATGCCCTGACAGAAGATGCCAATTTGCTTAGTACCATCATTAAACAAGACCAGTTAGCAGCCAACAGAACAATTGGCATTAAATTGTTTTTAGTGGTTTTGTTATCAGCTTCAATCTTTATTGTTTACACTATCCTTCTTTCCAGATCAATAAAGGATCCTCTTAACAAGGTAAATACCCTTATCAAAGCGCTTGTTTTAGGACGGTTACCCGGTGAAATTGATGATTATGGTAACGATGAGATATCCGAAATAAATGTTATGCTGAGTCATTTTACCCATAACCTTAAGGAAAAAGCAAGGTTTGCCGGGGAGATTGGCAGGAAACAGGAAGATGTAACACTCCAACTTCTCAGCGAGGAAGACATCCTGGGAAATGCATTGATCGAAATGGGTAAACATCTGCAGACTGCCAGGATTGAAGACCAGAAACATCAGGCCGAAAGCGAAAAAAGAAGATGGATTAACGAAGGGCTGGCAAAAATTGAGGAAATCCTGAGGATTCACAGCAATGAGCTCAACACACTCGCAGATCATGTTATTAAGAATCTTATTAAATACCTCAAAGCCAGTGTTGGGGCACTTTTTCTTACAAATACAGAAAATGAGAATATTCTTGAACTGGCTGCAGCATTTGCTTTCGACAGGAAAAAATACCTTACGGAGACTGTTCATCTCGGTGAAGGTCTTATAGGAACCTGTGCTATTGAAAAGCAGAAGATTTTTCTAACGGATATCCCGGAGGAATATATCCGGATCTCCTCTGGCCTTGGCGACACCAGCCCCCGCTGTCTGCTTCTCATACCTCTGAAACTTGAAGACCAGGTACTCGGGGTAATTGAAATTGCATCATTAAATATCCTGCAGGAACATGAGATTTCTTTCATTGAAAAAATCAGTGAAAGTATTGCTTCAGCAATCTCCTCAGTCAGAATAACAATGAGAACAGGTCTGTTGCTTGAACAGTCTCAGCAACAAGCCCGGGATATGGCCGAACAGGAAGAAAAAATGAGACAGCATGTGGAAGAATTACAGGCAACACAGGAAGAATCTGCACGGCGCGAATCAGAGATCTCCGGTATCCTGAATGCTATTCATAATTCCTCACTGGTCGCGGAATATAACATGAGTGAAGAACTTATCAATATCAATGACAAATTCCTGTTGTTGCTTGAAACTCATAAGGATCATATCATTGGTAAAAAATATTATGAAGTCCTGGGTATCAGCCGTCATACCGAATCATATAAAGAATTCTGGCAACAGCTCAGAGAAGGAAGAACTTTATTTAAAGTTGAGAAAATTAAACTTTTTACAGGAAATGAAATATGGCTTCAACAGACTTATGCACCTATTCCTGATAAAGACGGAGTGCCTTTCAAAATCCTGAATATTGCCATTGATATTACTGAAACAAAAAACCAACAGGAATCACTTGAGAAACAGGCTGGTGAAATAAAAAGAACAAATATTGAGATGCAGTCTTTCAGTAACGCTGTTGACCAGGCTCTGATAAAATGTGTTTACTCTCCAGCCGGCCAGATACTTGAGGTTAATGATAATTTTGAGAAAACAACAGGTTTCTCAAGAAAGGAAATGATTGGTAAAAACAACAGAACTTTTCTTCAACGAACCGAAAGAGAGCAATTTGAAAAAATCTGGAATGATATTCTGAAAGATAAACCTTACAGTGGAGTTATCAGGAGAACAAAACCAACAGGAGAGGAAGTATGGATCATGTCTACATTCACGCCGGTAAAAGATGAAGGTGGTATCATCTTCAAGGTTTATTTTCTTGGACAGGATATCACTGAAAGAAAATTGAAATACCAGCTTCTTGAAGATGCGAATAAAGAGATCGACAGACTTAAAAAACTGGCTGACGAAAGATAATTACCCATAATCTTCGGTTTTTACGAATGTTCGGAATTAGTATTGAAGAAACAGATAACCTGGTTAAAGCTATAGACACCCGTTATCAGCTTGACTTGTCGGGTTATACCCTAAACCACCTGCGTTTCAGAATAAGGAAAGTTCTCGACAAACATTATTTAAAAACCACAGGGATCCTGATCACCATGCTCCTTGATAGTGAAATCTTTTTTGATGAATTCCTTTTTGATATATCCGCATCTTCCACCGAGATGTTCAGGGATCCGGATATGTGGTTGATCCTGAGAAACAGTATCCTGCCATCCATTGCTGAAAAATCAGACCCGCTGATAATATGGTTACCCCGTTGTGTTTCCGGTGATGAATTATTTTCAATGGTAATATTACTTGATGAAGCCGGGCTGATGAACAAATCTGTTATTCATGCTTCCACCCTGTGCTTTCGAAGCCTTGATATAATCCGTTCCGGGATTTTTTCAAAGGATAAACTTGAAATCAGTAAAGAAAATTACCGGAGTTCCGGAGGTGAGGAAAATTTCTATTCATATTTTCAATCAAACAAAAATCTTATAAAACACAAAACCACATTGGTTAAAAATGTCAGATTTACTAAACAATCCCACGAACTTATGAGTATACCAGAAAGGATTGACCTTATCCTTTTACGCAACCAGTTGTTATCCTTTAAACAGGAACTGAAAAACAAGATCCTGAACAATATTACATTGGGGTTAGAAGAAGGTGGATATCTGGTAATTGGGAATATGGAATCACTTTCTGAATGCGACATCTCATATCAATTTAAACCAGCCTTTGAAAAAGAAAAAATTTATATAAAAAAGTCGTGATATTGCATGCACTGGTTATAGGCGGTTCAGCAGGTAGTTTTCATACAGTTATAGGCATCCTGAAAACCCTTCCTGCTCCTTTAAACTTCCCTGTATTTTTATGTCTTCACAGGTTGAAACAGGTACGCGTAGGCTTCCGTGAAGTACTTCAGGTAAATTCTTCCATACCCATCATAGAACCTGAAGATAAAACACCTGTCAAAAATGGTGTTGCTTACCTTGCTCCTGCAAATTATCATATGATGATTGAGAGAAATTTCAGGATTTCTCTTTCAACTGATGAGTCATTGAATCATTCAAGGCCATCCATTGATCTGTGTATTGCATCAGCTGCTGACACCTATCATAAATACCTTGCAGCTATCCTGCTGTCCGGTGCTAACCGCGATGGCACCAATGGACTGGTTGAGTTAAAAAAAAATGATGGGTTTTGTATTATCCAGGAACCTCACGATTGTGAAATCAGTACAATGTGTGCATCAGCATTAACTGTCATAAAGCCGGATAAATTATTAAGTGCCGATCAGATCATTGAATTTGTATCTTTGTTAAAAAAATAAATCACATATGTTCAGGAAAGATAAATACCGCACCCTGATAATTTTTTCCTTTATTGTCCTTACACTTTGTTCATTCATCCTCTTTATAACCTTATGGAATAATATCAATCTGAACCAGGAAGTTGTAATAAGCAATATTATTTACCTTTATTTGTTTTTTATCTTCGCCTCCGGGGTTATCCTTTTTCTGACTTACCTGTTCCAGATCAGTGAAATTCATATGGATCATACGGATCAGGATAAAACAACCCTGGAAAGTGAACCGGAAGAAACTCCCAAATCCGGCCTGGAATCTATTATTGCACCCTATGATGTTGATATTGACCTTCTTGCTGCTTTTATTATTCCTAAAATAGATTTTAAGGAATCTATTGAAAATTATACTGAACGGATCCTGCAGAATCTTGCTAAAGAGTTTGAAATCGTACAGGGTGTTTTTTACCTGAAGGATGAAAAAAGCTCTGAATTCTGTGCATTAAGCACTTATGCCTGGGCTTCAGACAAACCGCCCGCGACATTTATTGCAGGTGAAGGTTTAACAGGACAGGTAGCTAAGAATAAAACAATCATGAATGTTAATCATATTCCTGAAAATTATATTACCGTTATATCAGGATTGGGATCCAGTTCTCCGGAGAATCTGTTAATTGTTCCACTTTTACTGAATAAAGAAACAATCGGGATTATTGAACTTTCTTCCTTCAGGAAATTTGATGATCAGACTGAATGGACCTTTAAAAATCTTGCCAAAATTATTGCCAATGGTGTAATTACAAAATTAAAAGCTCATCAGGAGAAAAAATGATGACATCAGACAAGAAACCATATGGTTTGACCAGGATACCTAATCAACGCACAGCAGTGATTATTGCTATCTTAGCCGGGTTGGTATTTCCTCTTTTGTCTTTTATTATTATTCTGATTCACCAAAAACATGAAATAACCCTTTCCGGAATCCTGAACATCCATGTATCCCATCCTGAAATTTTTATTTTTTATCTGATCCCTGTAATGCTCCCTGTTGCAATTCATTTTCTTTTCAAAAAAAGGGACCGCGATATCTCTTACTATGAGAGTTTGATCGACAGCAAAGATAAAACCATCAACAGAAATGCCTATTTTGCTGAAGAGATAGGAGAAGGCCATTATGATATCAGGATACAGCCGGAAGGAGAGAACGATATTCTCGGTAAATCCCTTCTTGTAATGAGAGAGAATCTTCTTGCTAACCATAAAAAGGAATCTGATCAGAACTGGATTTCGGAAGGGAAAAACCTTGTCTCCAATATCCTCAGGATCTATAATAAGCTGGAAGAGCTTGGTGATCATGTCCTGGAACACCTCGTGAAATATATTGATGCTATTCAGGGTGCCATATACCTGTATCATGAAGACAGCCAAAAGCTCGTTAGTCTGTCAACATTCGCCTATAGCCGGAAGAAGTACCAGACAAATGAGTTTCAGATTGGCTACGGCCTTATCGGTCAATGTGCATATGAGCATGATTATATATACCGTACCGAGATCCCTGATGATTACTACACCATATCCTCCGGGTTACTTGGTGATAAAAAACCTGCCAGCCTATTGCTTGTGCCTCTGACCTCGGATGATCATCTGCAGGGTGTCATTGAAATAGCTTCACTTCACGAAAATATCCCTGATCTGACCATCACACTTGTAAAAGAACTTAGTGATATCATTGCAAGGACAATTTTTAACCTTCGCATTAACCAGAGAACTGAACAACTACTTGAAGAATCCCAGAAGATGACACTTGAATTGAAGGAAAATGAGGAGCAACTTCGGGATAATGCCGAGATCATGGAGGCTACCCAGAAAGAATTGAAAAAAACAAATCAGCAACTGGAAGCAAAGATCATTGAGGTTGAAAATGCCCAGCAAAAATTACACTGGCTATTGGAAAATGCCAGTGAGATTATCTCAATATATGATAACGATTTAAAAATAATTTATATTAGTCCTTCAGTTCTGAATATCCTTGGATACTCGCCCGAAGAAATGATGAAGGGAAAAGATTTTGAACGACTCTCACTTGAAGGACAATCAAATCTTAAATCATTATTCCACCATGTTATTGAAAATCCCGGGGAGTTCCCAACTATCCAATATACATTTGTCAGAAAAGATGGTCAGATCGTTTTCCTTGAAACCACTGCAAGAAACCGAATTGATGATCCTGCCCTGAATGGGATTATTTTGAATTCACGTGATATAACTGAAAAGCACCGGGCAGAAAAGGAAGAACGGATGAAAAGCCGGATGCAATCATTATCTGAAAACAGTCTGGACCTCATCATCCGACTTAGCCTGGAAGGCAGGTTCTACTATGCAAATCCTATGATAGAGGATTATACGGGCAATCAACCAAAAAACATGATCAACAAAAATATATCGGAAATCCAGCTTCCGGATATCCTCAAGGATTATTTCGATAAGACCCTTCATGCTATCAAATCGAACCCTGTTAAAAGTAATGAATTGCTGACAATCCCGCTGCAAATAGGAGAAAAACATTCAGAACGCATCATGAGTATTGACGCGATACCCGAATTCAGTGACCAGGAACTTGAAACCATACTATTTGTTGGCCACGATATTACGGAAGCAAAACGCATTGAACAGGAACTTCAGATTAAAAACAGGAAGATAGAAGACAGCATCAACTATGCTCAACGCATCCAGAGCAGTATTTTGCCCGGGATAAAACAAATACAGAAACATTTTCAACGCTCATTTATCTATTATAAACCCAGGGATGTCATCAGCGGTGATTTTCCGTGGTTTTTCCCAAAATCAGATTCGGTCTACCTTGCAGCAGTTGATTGTACGGGACATGGCGTGCCCGGCGCATTATTATCATTCATAGGATATTTTCTGTTAAATAATCTGGTTGACCGTGACCGTGATTATACGGCAGGTCAGATTTGTGACCTGTTGCACCAGGGCGTCAGGTACACTTTAAAGCAGGATTCGGATGATGCTGATGCGCGCGATGGTATGGATATTGCCTTTTTAAAAATCATTCCAGCTAAAAAGGAGCTTCAGTTTTCTGGTGCTCATCGCCCCCTTTACCTGTTAAGAAACAAAGAACTGACCGAATATAAAGGTGATAGAAAAGCCATTGGTGGAATACCCAATAAGAAAAGGACGGAAGAGAATTTTACAAATCATATCATTAAATACCAGCAGGGGGACAAGATCTTTTTCTTTACCGATGGTCTGCCCGATCAGTTAGGTGGTCCGGAAAATAAAAAATATGCACCCGGAAGGATCCGTGATATCATAACAGAAAACCACGGTTTTACAATGAATCAGTATCAAAATCACTTCAAACAGGATTTTGAAGAATGGATGGGTAACGCAAAACAGATTGATGATGTGCTGATTATTGGGATTGAGTTTTAATAAAATCAATTTAGTCTCCAGATAAACACTTCCATGTCAATAAAAAACAATCAAGAATCAACCGGATTTCTGGAATATGTTTACGACCTCTACAATTCTATAAAGACAAAAGAGGTGAAGCTGGTATATGAAGGGAAGGTTACCCATCAGATTACCAAAGCCTTCATCTCACTGGCAGAAGCCCAAATGGAAGAAGATAATGAAGCGGCCTGTGTTCAGCGTGTGGTCTTCCATGTTATGGTTGAATGTCTTCAGAACATCAGCAGACATGCCGATGATTATGAAACAGGGAATTGTCTCTACTCCGGTAAAGGGATTTTTTTAGTAAGCAATACAACAGATGCTTTTCACATTACAACCGGAAATGCTGTTTTAAAAGATAAAATTGAAGCCATAACTAAAATGATAGATTGTATTAATGAAATGGATGACCCGCAACTGAAGGATTTGTACATGAAACAAATGAGGGAGGGATCTTTGTCGGAGAAAGGGGGAGCCGGCCTCGGTTTAATTGATATACGTAGAAAAACAGGAAACAAGCTTGACTATCATTTTCTCCCTTTTTCAGATAATCTGTCATTTTTTCTTCTAACAGTCAGCATACCCAGAAATAAATAATACTTTCCTCATGGAACCATTAAAAATTAACAAAACAGAAGACACACCTCAGATAATACTTGATGTGGATAATGGATTGTTTGAGATAGCAGGAAGATCACTTCCTGAGGATGTTAATACTTTTTATGAGCCTATCCTCAGCTGGATTAAAGAATATGCAAGGAATCCTGCTCCAAAAACAGTCTTTAATTTCAGGTTTACCTATTTTAATACGGCATCATCAAAAGTGATACTCGACATCTTAACAATGTTTGAGGAAATGATTGAGGAGGGTTATGATATACTGGTCCGCTGGTATTATCCCAAAGAAGATGAAGATATGCAGGAAGCAGGCGAGGAATATTCGGAAATGATCGATATACCTTTTGAGATAATCAGTTATT
>CAZRHW010000017.1:8690-11984 GCA_964599785.1 uncultured Bacteroides sp.
GCACTTATCACAAAGCAGGATGGTGGTGTGGAAGATGAAGAACACAGGTATGTCAGAAGTTTCCTTAAAAGACAGATTGCAGATGCCAGGGTTGATGAATACTACTCACTATTTAAAGAATATGCGGGACTGAATGATCCTTCGGCTGATATTTCCCAATCCCGGGAAATCAAACTTACCTCGGTTATTGATTCTGTAAAGATCCTCGGTATTTGTAGAAAAATCACTAAAACACTCAACCAGACCCAGAAAGTAATCGTTCTGGTCAGGCTGTATGAGCTGGTAAATGCCGACAGAAAATTTACTGATCAGCGAATGGCCATCATTACAGCTGTAGCTGATGTATTCAAAATTGACAAAAATGAAAAAGCTGATATAGAATATTTTGTAACTGATAATTCCCCCGAAAAGATCAATAGCAGGAATTTTCTTGTTATCAATGATAACGGAAGTATCCCCCCTGGTTTTCTTTATATCCGTACAGAAAAGCTTGATGGAGATATATATATACTGACCATCCCCAGTGTCGGACTCTATTTTATTAAGTACACAGGTCAGGAAGACATTTATCTGAATGGTCTGATCATCAGTAACAGGAGGATTTATCTCTTTGCCAGTGGCAGTACCGTAAAACTACCCAAGGGTATGCCAATTTACTACAGTGATATAGCCTCACATTTTCTCCAGGATAAAACCCATATACGGATCTCTTATCAGGTACAGCATGTTACCTATCTTTTTCCTGATGGCGTACCAGGTATCAGGGATATCAATTTCTCAGAAGGACAGGGTAAACTTGTTGGTATTATGGGATCCAGCGGATCAGGAAAGACAACCTTGCTGAATATTCTTTCAGGATTATCACCTCCCACTACCGGCAGCATCAATATCAATGGCATTAACCTATACCAGGATAAAGTAAAACTCCGGGGAGTTATCGGCCTGATACCACAGGATGACCTCCTTATTGAAGAACTGACAGTTTTTCAGAATCTATATTATAACGCTAAACTTTGTTTCCGTGATAAGACAAATGAAGAGATCCGGGAATTGGCTGACAAAACCCTTGCAAGCCTTGGCCTCGGGGAGATCAGGGACCTGAAGGTAGGTTCACCCTTTAATAAATTCATCTCGGGCGGACAGAGAAAACGTTTGAATATTGCCCTGGAACTGATCAGGGAACCCTCCATATTATTTGTTGATGAACCAACCTCCGGATTATCATCGAGAGACTCAGAGAACGTGATGGACCTCCTTCGTGAACTCGCCCTGAAAGGAAAGTTGTTATTCGTGGTAATCCATCAACCATCTTCGGAGATATTTAAGATGTTTGACAATATCATTTTCCTTGATATTGGAGGATACCTGATTTATTACGGAAATCCAGTCGAAGCGGTGATGTATTTTAAAAGAACCGATGCTCAGATAAATAGTGATATCGGTGAATGCCCGGTTTGTGGTAATGTTAATCCCGAACTGATTTTCAGTATCATTGAGTCACGAGTTGTGGATGAATTCGGTAATTATACCGATGAACGGAAAGTTTCCCCCGCAACATGGGCAAAGACTTTTACTGAGCATGAAAAAGCCGTTTCTCAGGAACTTGTGACAGAATCCCCACCAAAAAACCTGCGGATCCCGCATTGGTTATCTCAATTCAGAATTTTTTCAATCCGTGATTTTCTTTCGAAAATAAGCAACCGGCAATACGTATTATTAACCATGCTCGAGGCTCCTGTGCTTGGATTTATTCTTTCCTATATTATTCGGTATATCGCCGATCCTTCCTCCAACGTATACATTTTCAGGGAAAATGAAAATATCCCTGTTTATATCTTTATGAGCCTGATCGTTGCCCTGTTTTTTGGCCTTACTGTAAGT
Source organism: uncultured Bacteroides sp. (assembly GCA_964599785.1). Lineage (GTDB taxonomy): Bacteria > Bacteroidota > Bacteroidia > Bacteroidales > SM23-62 > LJUQ01. The sequence continues at coordinate 10,572 of CAZRHW010000017.1, forward strand.
GCAGAAGAAATATTCAAAGACAGGAAAATATTGAAACGTGAAGCCTTTCTCAACCTGAGCAAATCATCCTATTTATTGTCCAAGATACTTATCCTTTTTCTCATTTCAGCAATCCAGGCTGGTACTTTCGTTCTGATCGGGAACAGCGTTCTTGGTATTAAAGGTATGACATTCATATACTGGTTTGCTCTCTTTACCACCGCTGCATGCGCCAACCTGATTGGTTTAAATGTCTCAGCGTCCTTTAATTCAGCCATCACTATTTACATCATCATTCCCCTTATCATGATCCCCATGATGATTCTGAGTGGTGCCATGTTCAGTTTTGATAAACTCAACCGCGTTGTCGGAAGTGTCGATAAAGTACCCTGGATTGCCGAGATCATGCCAACCAAATGGTCGTACGAAGCACTTATGGTCCACCAATTTAAGGATAATCAATTTCAAAAACAGTTCTATAATATAAAAAAGGCTGAAAGTGTTGCGGATTTTAAGCAGGTTTACTTACTCCCTGAACTTAACAGCCGCCTCGGAAAGATTAGAAGTGAATTTGATTCTGAAGGTTCGATAAATGAAACAAAGGATGATCTTGAACTCCTTAAACATGAGATCATGAAGGAAAATATCCTTGTCCCAAATATAAATTTCCCGGATGTTGAGAATATTTCGCCGGAAAAGGTTAACGGAATATTGCTTGTGCAGATTGAACGCTATCTTGAAAAGCTGGACGAACATTATTCCCGGGAATTTGTGACGGCTACGTCCCAGAGGGAAAATATGATCATGTATTATATGGAACAAAAACCCGGATTATATAATCGCATAAAAGATATGTATCATAATGAGACTGTCGAGGAACATGTGAGAAAAGTCTTTGAAAAAAATAAGATGGTTGAATACAGGAATGAACTGATCCAGCAAATCGATCCTGTATATAAGGATCCTTTCCCTCGAAACTGGTTTGGCTTCAGATCTCATTTCTTTGCTCCAAGGAAATATTTTTTTGGAAAATATTTTGATACATTCTGGTTCAATATGGGATTTATCTGGTTTCTAACCATTCTTTTCTATATCACACTTTATTTTGACCTCCTCAAGAAACTTATACACGGGTTCAGTAAATCCTGACATTTTTTACGGACTCACGCCCTGATAGAGTATATTACAAATAAATCTCAATGTATTGGATCAGAAAATATTTATTATTTCTCGCAGATTTACGCAGATTAAAACCGCTGATTCACGCAGATAAAATTTACTTCTGGTCAGCTATCAGCGAAAATCTGCATTTTAATCTGCGTAAATCTGCGAGAAGCCTTTATATAAACTCCTCTATATGAATATGCCCTATAAAAAACATATTACTTCAGGAAAAAGTATTATTTTTAAATTTGTCTAGTTTTCCATTAACAT
>CAZRHW010000018.1:0-5811 GCA_964599785.1 uncultured Bacteroides sp.
GTGAACGTGGACGGGAACTGGATCTTACCGAAGTGAAGGTTATACTTAAATCCCGGTTAGCAGAAATATTCAACATTAAGTGGAAAGACAGTCGATAACAACCGAGCAATGGAGAAAAACTGGATCATAAAAAAACCGGCCCGGGAGGATGAAGTAGAAGTTTTAAGTTCGAAGTTTAAACTTGAAAAATCACTTGCGAATCTATTGATCCAGAGGAGTGTGAAAACTCCTGAACAGGTAAAAGCATTTTTTCAGCCTGAGCTCGGTCACCTTCATGATCCCTTCCTGATGAAAGATATGGATATCGCTGTCGAACGTATTGAATCAGCTATCATCAAAGGAGAAAGTATTCTTGTATATGGTGATTACGATGTGGATGGGACAACTTCGGTAGCATTGATTTATACCTTTTTTCGCAAATTTTGTGCAAACATCGATTTTTATATTCCCGATCGTTACCGGGAAGGATATGGAATATCAAAGGCAGGAATAGATTATGCCCGTGATCAGGGTTCCCGTCTGATTATTACGCTTGATTGTGGCATCAAAGCAATTGAAAAAGTTAAATATGCCAGGGAGCAGGGGATCGAATTTATCATTTGCGATCATCATACACCAGGTGAAAAAATTCCCGAAGCAGTTGCAGTTCTCGATCCCAAACAGGAAGATTGTCAATATCCATTTAATGAACTTTCAGGATGTGGTGTCGGATTTAAATTGATCCAGGCTTATTCGCTCAGGAATAATATTCCATTTGATGAGTTGATCCCATACCTCGATCTTGTAGCAGTAAGTATTGCATCTGATATTGTTCCTTTAACCGGTGAGAACAGGGTTATGGCATTTTATGGATTGAGGCAGCTAAATGAGAATCCCAGGAAGGGACTGAAAGCCATCATTGACCTTGCCGGGATAGCCGGGAAGAATATCAGTATTGAAGATATTGTGTATAAAGTTGGACCCAGGATCAATGCTGCCGGCCGGATCGAATCAGGCAAAAGTGCAGTGAATCTTCTGATCTCAGGCGATGAGAAAGAAGCACAGATAATTGGTGAAAAAATTGATAAATATAATGCCACACGGAGGAATATTGATAACGTCATAACCCAGGAAGCCCTGACGATGATTGAACAGGATCCGCTGCTGGTTAACAGTAAGGCAACAGTATTATTTAATCCAAAATGGCATAAAGGAGTTATAGGAATCGTAGCCTCCAGACTGGTCGATTATTATTACCGCCCGACTGTTATTCTCACAGAATCAAATGGGTTTGCTACCGGTTCTGCCCGTTCTGTTCCCGGATATGATCTTTACCAGGCGGTTGATGCATGCAGTGACCTGCTGGAGAATTTCGGCGGTCATAAATATGCAGCCGGACTTACCATGAAACTTGAGAATATTTCAAAATTCAGAAAAAGATTTGAGAAATTTGTGGCTGAGACGATCACTACCGACCAGAAAATACCGGTCATTGAAATCGATACAGAAATAAACCTCAGTGATATTACGCAGGAATTTTACAGTATGTTAAAGCAATTTGAACCATTCGGGCCTGAGAATATGGCTCCCGTTTTCCTTACTGAAAATGTGGTTGATAATGGAACAGGAAAACCGGTTGGAACAAAAGGTGATCACCTGAAATTAAACCTGATACAGGAAGCTGATCCCTATAAAGTTTATCCTGCCATTGCTTTCCAGCAAGGCAAGCGGTTTCCGGGAATAAAGAATGGCAATGCCTTTGACATCTGCTACTCTATTGAAGAGAATGAATTCATGAAAAAAATTAATCTTCAGCTAAATATAAAAGATATCAAATTTGACTAGATTTAACACTCACCGGGTGACTCCAAGTCACCCGGTGAGTAATTTATATCCTCACCCTCACCTGCACCTTCACCTCCGTCCTGTTCTTCCCTTCAATCTTATCCAGTCCCGAACCAATCGTTTCCCTGTCGGGCCAGTAGGTGTTGGAAATTTTCAGCCATAAATCAAAGTGTTTATTTATGGAATATCTTGCATTCAGGTATGTCCTGATGCCCCTGTCATATAAAGCAGGAATGGAGAAGGCATAGAGGACATCATGTTCATATGTATAGATCCTTGGATCCCACCCTTCTGTATCGAACATTGCATAGCGGAGAGCAAAGGAAACAGGGAACCCGGAGGGTTTATAAAGAATATCGTGATAAATAAGGTAGCCTGTCAACAGGGATTCACCATCTTTCCTGCTAAAGGATAGTTCGAGCCTGTCCTGGAAAGTGACGGCAGGACTAACCGGGTAATCAAAATGAAAACGAACCCGGGATAAAAGTTTCCGGCCGGTGTTGGCTATTCCGGATTCTGCACTTTTGATATCAATGGGTTTATGATTACGCTGATACCTGATATATGCATTCAAACCTTCGTTGGTGTTATATTCGGTCTGAATCAGGTAGTCATAGCCCGATGAAGGTGCACTGGTGTTATATCTAAGCCAGGGAAATGAAAATGCATCGATGTATCCCGAAAAAGTCCAATGAACAAAAGGATGTGTGAGGATGCCCATGTAAAATCCATTTTCATTGGATGTTTCGGTGTTTTCAGCAAAAGCATTGGCATAAAGTGCCTGGTAGTTTTTCTGATACATTCTTTGAAGGAAAGCCAGGGAGACAGGGGCACTCAGGTCTATCAGTGCTCCGTTCATCATCGCAAAGCCTTTATTACTGCTTATTCCTGCTTCTCCGAAAAGGCTGAGTTTAGAAGATTGTATATAATAGTCGAGGCTATAGTTTGTGTTCTTAGATCCGTAAAAACTGAAAAATTTATAGGGATTATCTCCTCCTTCCAGCGCTGCATCAAAGAAATAATGTGTTACTGAAAAACCCAGCCTGGCATGTTCAAAACTGCAGGAAAGATTACCACCTATGACGGTCTCCCGGATGGCATCTTCATCTTCAACCTGCCGCGGTAATGCATGTATCCCGGAGGTCTGGAGTGATGAAAAAGTAAGTGGTTCATCACTCAGCGAATCAGTTTCTGTAATGTTCGCATCAACATGTTTATTTGACAGAAATCCGGTGATTTCAAACCGGTCAAGATCGATGGTTGCTGCTAAACCACGGAAAAAGGCATTCTCGTTGGATGAAGTAAACCTGGATAACCCCTGTGTCTTCCTTCGGAGGTTAATAATATCGGGTGATTTGTTAAAAGCCAGTCCTGACCAGGTATTGACACCCTGTCCGAAACTTACTTCGTAATCACCTGCGATGAATTCTTTTATTCTCCCGGTATTGCTTACCTGGATGTATGCTGAGTTAAAATCGAAACCGTGTGAATTGGACCCGGTGAAAAATTCCTCACCTGCATCTTTTTCACCTGTATAACCGGCACTGATCCTGTCTTTATACCTGAAAGCATACCGGGTATATAACTTTACAGGAGTTCCGGGATACCGGGCATTAGGATTCTGCTGCAACAGGGAATCCGGGATTGAAGTATATCCAACCTGTTTCTGCACTATACAGGAAGTCCTGATAAATAGTTGATGATCGGTTCGGCTCAGGAATTTGCCGGATTCAAGTTCCCTTTGTATGGTGGTTCCGGATGCAACAGTTACAAAAGGTTCTATACGCTGGGCCAGCTCCTCTGAGAAACCATAGACCAGGGGGAGTTCATAAATAGCCAGCAGTTCACCATTTTCAGAAATATACCTGTGCAGGCTCTGAATCTGGAAGTCGGTTAGAAAATGCAGTCTTTCCAGTTCCTCATAAGTGGCAGTATTCAGGTTCAGGGGGTGGTCGAAATAAAACGCCAGATCATTAAATAATGTGGTGTAATCCAGATCCTCCTCAGCGTCCCTGGCAATTTTCTCTATCAGATCTTCAATAGCTGTAATGTTCCGGATGTCATAGTCCTGTGAATGAAGAGTAAAGGAAAAAAGAAAAAATATTGGTATAACTAAGATTCTAAAAGTCACACCTGTCTGCCGAAGCGGCAGCGCAGGCAGGGAGGGCCACAGAGAATTCAGGGGAACCACTGAGAGAAAAACTCTGTGGTCCTTTTCTTTTCCTCTGTGGCTCCCTGTGGCCATTATTTAATAGTATATTGAAGTGAGAAGTGCGGAGTATAACCCAGGATCTGATGATGTGAAAAAGCAAAGTCAATCTTTATCCTTTTCAGGATCAATCCCAGGCCTGCAGAATGATAAACCAGGTTGCTGATCATCACCCCCATTCTTGCATATAAATTTTGTATGATCTTGTATTCAATGCCAGCCTTGAAGAAAGCAGGATCTTTTTCAATGTCCTTTTCAGTTTCTAAAGCGATGAATAATTTTTCCCTGTATTCATATCCAACACCAAACCTGATGATAACGGGTATCGGTTCCTTCAGGGAATGGCTGGAGAAGTGTGAGGCAGTTGGATTATAAATATGAAAGCCAATGGATAGATTTTTAACTGGTTTTGCCAGGATCCCTGCCTCTATAGTCATGGCACCGATATTACCCGTTTCATCTTCGATATGGGTATTCAACCAGTTGAACTGAAGACCGGCTGAAAATTTGTCGGTTAATGATTTTCCGAATCCTAAGCCAACCTTACTCTCATTATATAGTGAATAGCCAAAATAAGTACAGTTCAGCCCGAATGTCCCGGTGCCGGTTGGAAGACTTATTGCAAGCGAATGCAGGGCTAATTCGGAGAGGGCAAACCTGTTTTCGTGATAAAACCCTGCAGAAAGGTGGTTATAGAAACCAAGTCCGGCCTGGTTATATGAAACCGACCAGAGATCGGTACACATCACACCCACATTGCCCATTCCAGCATACCGCGCCCCGGTGAGATAATTGTCATGAGCAGGATATGCCGAAATACATTGGGAGAATAATCCCATGGAAATTAGAAGCAATGAATAATTTGAGATGTTGCAAAACCGCATTTTTGTGATATTTCAATTGGAGCTGTTTAAAAGGTCTTTAAAGGCTTCTCGCAGATAAGCGCAGATCTGAACGCAGATTAACGCAGAAAAATTAACTTTAAATGAAGCTATTTGCGAAAATCTGCGTAGTGATCTGCGGAAATCTGCGAGAACTTTATAAACAAAAACGAAAAATGTTATTCTTCAAGTTATATCAATTCACCTTATATTCATATTTTATCTTTTTCAACTCTTCGTTTGCCTGCACGATCTTTTTTGCCAGTCCTGACTTGAATTTCTTAACTCGTTCCATGATGTCCGGATCACCTGTAGCGAGGATCTGAACTGCAAGAATTCCTGCATTCTTTGCAGCATCAAGACCCACGGTGGCAACAGGTATCCCGGGAGGCATCTGTAAGATGCACAGGATCGAATCCCATCCGTCGAGGGAGATTGAGGCCTTTATGGGTACGCCAATGACAGGGAGAGTTGTCAATGCTGCAATAACACCGGGAAGATGTGCTGCCCCTCCGGCACCTGCAATGATTACCCTCACTCCCCTGTCATAAGCTTTTCTGGCAAACTCAGCTGCCTGTTCAGGAGTCCGGTGAGCCGAGAGGGCATTCATTTCAAATGGGATCTTGAATTCGTTGAGTACACCGGCAGCTTCTTCCATAACCGGAAGATCTGATGTACTGCCCATGATGATGCTGATTAATGGTTTCATATTTAATAAATTTTGGTTAATCTCGTAATTTCAGGAATAAATTAAATAAATTTTTTGTTGTTTCTCGCAGATTCACGCAGATTTAAACGCTGATAACCGCAGATATAATTAACTGTTAATAAGAATTCTGCGAAATCTGCGCATATCAGCGAGAAGCCTTTTCTCTATATTAATGTCAAAACATCCAA